>JAPPPS010000098.1 GCA_028817405.1 Gammaproteobacteria bacterium | reverse complement strand
GCGGCCAGCGCATGGCGGTAGCAACGCGCCGCGGTTTGCGGCTTGGTGTAAAACTGGTCAAGCATCGCCCCGCGTCCTAAACATGACACCGCCGCGCCAATTTCCGGTCCAGCAAGCGGCGGTTATTAAGCGACTCAGTGCGACTCAGACGCGCCGCCGGCTTGCCGGCGACTCAGGCGGCCGAGGGCTGCGCGGCGGGGGCGGCGGGGGTTTTGGCAGCGGTCGACTCAACGCCGCGCGGGGCGGCCTGGTGTTTGACTTCCTCGTACCACAAGTCGTGGTGCTGCTTCGCCCATTCGACGCTGACCCGGCCGGTGGTCATGCCTTCCAGCGCGCCTTCGGTGCCGAGGGTGCCGATGTAGGCGTGGCCGAAGAACACCACAATCCAGATGAGCGCGGCGATGGCGTGAATCTGGTGCATGAGTTGCATGGTGTCGCGCGCGCCACCGACACCGAACGGCGCGAGCCAGTTGATGAGCGCCAGGCCGGTCAGGCACACCGCCAGCAAGCCGACCAAAACCACCAGCCAGAACCAGATTTTCTCGCCGCCGTTGGCTTTGCCGGCGCTGGGGTGACGGTTGCCGATGATGCCGCCGCCGTCTTTCAGCCATTGCCAGTCGACGGCGTCCGGGATGTTGTTCTTCAGCCAAAACACCAGCATCGCCAACACGCCGACGGTGAAGAACGGGCCGGCGATGTTATGCACATTGATGGAAAAATTCGCCCACAGCGCGAAGCCCGGCGCGCCCAACACCGGAATCAAAACCACGCGGCCGAACAGCATGCTGAGGCCGGTGACCGCCAGCGCGACGAACAGGGCCGCGGTGTACCAGTGCATCACGCGCTCCCAAGTTTGCCAGCGCGGCACCGTGAGGCCGGACGCTTCGCTTTCGATTGGGATTTTCCCGCGCACCGCGTAGAACAGGATGAGCGCGAGCAGCGCCGCAATAATCGCCCAGCCGCCGTAGTTGGCGATGATGCCGTTGCGCATTTGCCGCCAGTTCTGGCCGCCGTTGTTGATGAACATGCCGCTCTCGGAGGCGTTGACCGCGCTGTAACCGGCCGCGCCTTCGCGCACCGCGCGCCAGAAGTTGGCGCGGTTGTTCTCGCCCGCGGCCACTTGGGCATGGGCCTCGGTGGCGGCGGCCGGCAACAAATACGATGCGGCCGGCAGCAGCAACGCCGCGCATACGATGAACGCCGCGCACCAAGCCATCATTCGCAGGCGCGGGCGCGCGGTTTTGCCGGCGGCGCGGGCCGCGGTTTGGGCCATGTTTTGGGCCGCGGTGATGCCGGCGGTTCGGTCCATGTTTTGGGCCGGGCCGGCCGGCGTGTTTGCGGCGCGCGCGGCGGTGTTGGCATTGCGGTGCCTGGCGGTCGGGTGGAGCGTCATATCAATTTCTCCCGGAGTCGTTGGGCGGGCGTTGGTTGGGCGGCGCGGTCGTGGGCGGCGAGTCTTAGCGGTCGGTCTGGCCGCTGAAACGCGCTTCCAACGCCGCGGCGTCGCTGTTGCCGATGAGCGGGTCCGGCGCGCCTTGGTAGACACCGGGCTGGAAGTTGACGGTGTCGGCGGATTCGAGGCAGCCGGTCAGCGCACCGGCCAGCGCCAGCGCGCCGACTAACGCGGGCATGGCGCCCGGCACGAGTGGCCGGCCGCGGCGGCCGCGGCCGACCCCCGGCCGCGCGCGGTTAACCGGTTTCATATGCGGTGTCCCAGCCCCAGGTCTGCGGCCGCCCGCCGCGCTTCATCACGCGCTCGCGGTAGATGTCCGAGACCATGTCGCCGTCGCCGGCCAACAGCGCCTTGGTCGAGCACATCTCGGCGCACAGCGGCAACTTGCCTTCGGCGATGCGGTTGCGGCCGTACTTCTCGGTCTCCTCGGCCGCGTTGTCGTCGCCGGGGCCGCCGGCGCAGAAGGTGCACTTGTCCATCTTGCCGCGCACGCCGAAGGCGTCCTGCTGCGGATACTGCGGCGCGCCGAACGGACAGGCGTACAGGCAGTAGCCGCAGCCGATGCACAAGTCTTTGTCGTGCAGCACGATGCCGTCGTCGGTGGTGTAGAAGCAGTCCACCGGGCAGACCGCCGCGCACGGCGCATCGGTGCAGTGCATGCACGCCACCGACACCGACTTCTCGCCGATTTCACCGTCGCCGAGGGTGATGACCCGCCGGCGGTTTACGCCCCACGGCACCTCGTGCTCGTTCTTGCACGCGGTGACGCAACCGTTGCATTCAATGCATCGTTCGGCGTCGCATAGGAATTTCATTCTGGCCATGATGAGTACCTCGGTTGGTTTGTGTTCGGTTAACCGTCGCTGGGCGCGTTGATGTTCACCCACAATCGGTAGGTTTGGAAGTTCGATTCATCGCCCTTGATTTTGGCTTTCAGTTCCACCGGAAAGGGTCGCCACGCTTTAACCAGAAGCGATTTGTCGCTGATTTCCGTGTCCGGCAAGTAAAAGCCCTCCGGAAACGACCACACCGTTTCGATGTCTTTTGCCGCGGCCTCGCCGGCGCCGGCGCGCAAGTATTGCATCAACGCATCCTCGTTGACGGACAGTTGCACCGTCGCTTTGGGCGTGAGTATGCGCCAATCGACGAGCGTCTTGCCGAATCCTGTGCGCGATGATTTGATGCGATACATGATGACTTCCGGGGTAATCTCTTCGAGATTTTTTTCGCCGAATCCCCCCCAGTCATAAACCAGCGGTTTGCCCTGCACGATTTCTTCGAACGCATGCGCACGGTCGAACACCGCCAGGCATCCGGCGATGCCGAGCAACGTCCAGAGGATTGCGCGAAAAATCATCGTTTATACGCCGATATACGCCGACTTAATTCGGGGCCAGTTCAAATCCATACCTGGCCGCCACAAGCAACGGCAAGTATGGAGTCATCACGGTCGCCACCACATGAATTAAAAACAACGAATGCGGTTTCTTGAACGACAGTTTGCGGGCTTTCGCGTCCGGCTTTGGCGGATAAACATGGTCCCAAACGCAGTGCCAGAGCGCAAAACCCAAAAACCATTGCGATGTCAATGACAGCCATAGAGTCGCGCCCATCCACAACAGCAACACGGGGACAGTCGTGCTGATGATGCCGATTTTGACGGTCAGATAAGAGCCGCCGGCAAACGCATCCATCATGCCCGGCGCTCCTCATCGCCGTCGATTTCGATGCTTTTCTCGACAAACGGGTGAAAGCGAAACCCGGCCGAACCGGGCCGGCGGTCTTGCAGAAAATCTTGTCCCGATGCGGACGGTTCGATTCGGAATTTGTCGACACCCTTGACGACCCCGCAGAAGAAGTCGCCGGCGTTGTTCCGGAAAATCTTTCTCGGAACAACCAAGCAGTAAAGTCGCTTGTTTTTCCCGTCGCAGAGCAAAACCGCAACGCCCCGGTTCGTTTTCTCAACGGGGATATCAAGCCACCAGACATTTCTCGGGCCGCGGTTGACATTCGAAAAAACGCACTGCCCGGCTTCGACCGGAAAGCCGTTTTGCTGGGCGATGTCGATGGCCGCTTTTTTATTCATCGCACACATGTCACTCCACCTCAACCCAGGTGGTGTAGGTCTCGGCCGACTCGCCTGCGCAGGTCACGGTCGCTTCGACCGGAAAGGACCGCCAGGCGATGATGTTGATGGTGTCGGTGTTGGCGTCGATGCGCGGCGGCAGGTAATGCCCTTCGGGGAACGCCCATGCCACATCCGCGGGCGCGTCTTTCGTGCACGCTCCGCCATGCAGACCGCTGATGCGCAAAGTAACTTTCTGTTGCGGGTAGAGAATGCGCTTTTTGACCAGCCAGTCGCCAATCCTGCCGCGCATTGATTTCATCTCTTCCAACTCGATGACGCCGCCGGGATTGTCGATGCGCCCGGGATGCACGGTCGACAAGTCGTGGAACAGCGGAATCTTTTGCTCGACCAGCGGCGACCAGGAAGTCGATGCATCGGGCCGCGCCGCGCCGCTCGCGCACAGCAAGACAAGCGACAACAGGCCGACGTACGCGTTGAATCGCATGCGGTTATGCGCCGCGGTTCGCAATGTAGTTGACATAGAAAACGCCGATTGCCGGGGGCACCACCGATGCCGCCACATGAATCGCAAAAATCATGCGCCGCTTGTAGGCCGGCATGCCGCCGGCCGCGGCAAAATCCCACACCGCCAGCCACAGCGCGAGGCTGATGAGCGCCGCCAAAGCGAAAGCGATGAATGCGTTTTGGATTTGGAAGTACACATTCAGCATGACATACACGCCGGTGACGATGATGCCGATTTTGACGCTGAGATACTCGGTGAACTTGTCCACTTGCGCCGCCTACGCCACCCGCACCCGGCACAGTGACACTTTGCTCTCTTGCATCTGCGTCACCGAATCGTAGCCGTAGGTGAAGGCGGTGTTGCCGGCTTCGCCGCGGATGTACGGGGCCGCGCCTTCGGGGTATTTGTCGAGCAGGTCTTTGCCCTGGAACCAGCCGCCGAAGTGGAACGGCACGAACAGCACGCCGGGCGCGACCCGGCGGGTGACCATGGCCTTGACTTTGATGCGCGCGCCTTCGGGGCTTTCGACCCACACCATCTGGCCGTCGCGCACGCCGTTGTCGTTGGCGTCCGCGGGGTTGATTTCGCAGAACATGTCCTGCTGCAACTCGGCTAACCATCGATTGGAGCGCGACTCCTCGCCGCCGCCTTCGTATTCCACCAGCCGCCCGGAGGTGAAGATGATGGGGAAGTCTTTGGAGTAGTCGGTGGCCTGAATCGACGCGTAGCGGGTCGGCAGACGGTAGAAACGCTTGCGGTCTTCGTAGGTCGGATATTTGTCCACCAGCGCGCGGTCCGGGGCGTATAACGGCTCGCGGTGCACCGGCACGCGGTCGGGGAAAGTCCAGACGATGACCCGCGCTTTGGCGTTGCCGAACGGCGCGCAACCGTGCTTGATGGCGACGCGCTGAATGCCGCCGGACAAGTCGGTTTTCCAGTTCTTGCCTTCGGCCGCGGCGCGCTCGGCGACGGTCAAGTCGCCCCACCAGCCGAGGCGTTTCAGCAGTTTGTCGCTGAACTCCGGATGGCCGTCGCGAATCTCCGCGCCCTCGGGCCATGAATCCTCCGCCAGGATGTTCACGCCCTCGTGCTCGACGCCGAAGCGCGCGCGGAAGTTCAGCCCGCCTTCGGCCACCGGCTTGCTGGTGTCGTACAACACCGGCGTACCGGGATGCTTCATGTCGGCGCCGCCCCAACACGGCCACGGCATGCCGTAGTAATCACCGTCGCACGGCCCGCCTTCGGCTTTGAGCGTGGTGGTGTTGAAGGTGTGTTTGTTCTGCAGGTGCAACTTCAGCCGCTCCGGACTCTGGCCGGTGTAGCCGATGGTCCACATGCCTTTGTTGAACTCGCGCGTGACATCCTCAATCAACGGCTCATCACCGTTCACCGCAATGTGCTTGCAATATTCTTTCTCGAAGCCGAACTTCTTGGCGAACTTGTACATGATGGTGTGGTCCGGCAGCGACTCGAACAGCGGCTCGATGACTTTCTCCCGCCACTGCAGCGACCGGTTGGAAGCGGTGACCGAGCCGTAAGTCTCAAACTGCGTACACGCCGGCAACAGATACACACCGTCGGTACGGTCGTGCATCACCGCCGCGTGAGTCGGATACGGGTCGATAATCACCATCATGTCCAGCGCTTCCATGGCCTTCTTCATCTCCGGCCCGCGCGTCTGGCTGTTGACCGCATGCCCCATCCACACCATGCAGCGAATGTTGTCCTGCTGGCCGATACTGTCCTCCAGCACGCCGTCGACCCACCGTGACACCGGAATGCCGCGGTAGTTCATCGGGTGCACCGGCTTGCCGCCGTCGCCTTCGACTTGCGCCGGGTTAAACCGCGCGCGCACCCAGTCATAGTCCAAGTCCCACACTTTCGACCAGTGCTTCCACGCGCCGTCGCTCAAGCCGTAGTAGCCCGGCAGCGAATGCGACAACACGCAGAAGTCGGTCGCGCCTTGTACATTGTCGTGGCCGCGGAAGATGTTGGCGCCGCCGCCGGACTTGCCGATGTTGCCGAGCGCGAGTTGGAACGCGCAATACGCGCGGGTGTTGTTGTTGCCGATGGTGTGCTGGGTGCCGCCCATGCACCACACGAAAGTCGCGGGGCTGTTCTTCGCCATCATCTCGGCCGCGGTGCGCACTTCCTCCTCGCTCGCGCCGGTCACGCGCTCGGTCTCGGCCGGCGTCCACTTGGCGACCTCGGCGCGCACTTCGTCCATGCCGTAAACGCGTTGGCGGATGTATTCTTGGTCTTCCCAACCGTTCTCGAAGATGTGCCACAGCATGCCCCAGATGAATCCGACATCGCTGCCGGGGCGCAGGCGTACAAAATGGTCGGCGTGGGCCGCGGTGCGGGTGTATCGCGGGTCGATGACAATCATCTTCGCGCCGTTTTCTTTGGCGCGGAAAATGTGCTGCAGCGACACCGGATGCGCCTCGGCCGGGTTGGAGCCGATAAACAGCATGCACTTGCTGTTGTGCATGTCGTTGTAGGAATTGGTCATCGCGCCGTAGCCCCAGGTGTTGGCGACGCCGGCCACGGTGGTGGAATGGCAGATGCGCGCTTGGTGGTCGACATTGTTGGTGCCCCACATGGCGGCGAACTTGCGGAACATATACGCCTGCTCGTTGCTGAATTTGGCCGAGCCCATCCAATACACCGAGTCGGGCCCGGACTCCCCGCGGATTTTCAGCATGCCGTCGCCGATTTCATTGACGGCGTCGTCCCACGACATGCGCTTCCATTTGCCGCCGACCAATTTCATCGGGTATTTCAGGCGGCGTTCGCCGTGGCCGTGTTCGCGCACCGAGGCGCCCTTGGCGCAGTGCGCGCCTAAGTTGAACGGCGAATCGAAGTCCGGCTCTTGGCCGGTCCACACGCCGTTTTGCACTTCCGCGACCACGCCGCAGCCGACCGAGCAGTGCGTGCAGACGCTTTTTTTGATGACCACTTCGCCGGTCGCCGATGCGGCCGAGGCGGCGTGGGTTTTGGTCACTCGGCCGGGCCCGGCGAGCGCTGCGGCCGCGCCGGCGCCCGCGGCCCAGCCGGAGCGTTTCAAGAATTCGCGGCGGCCGATGCTGCGGCCGGCCGCGGGGGCGGCGTTGGTTGCCAAATCGCCCGGCTGGCACGGCGGTTTTCTGGTCAGTTTCATGGTCGGTGCGCCTTGTCGCTAACTGTACGTACGTTGGTGTTCAGTCGCGCCGCGGAATCGATGCGCGGCGCGGGGATGGGGAATCGCCGCTAAAACCGCGCGGCCCGGTAGTAGGCGCGGATATGCGCGGTTTCGCGGTAGCCGTCGCCGGCCGCGGCCGGCGCCGTGGTTGATTCCGCCGCCGGCAGGTCCGCCGCGGCCGCGCCGGTGACTCCGGCAACACCGGCAACTCCGGCGGCCGCGGCCGCGCCTTTCAGGAAAGCGCGGCGTGTACGCGCGGGTTTTTCATCGAGATGTTGGTGTTTCATGGTGTCGCTCCGCAGGTTGAAGTTGCGATTTAGCACACAATCCGGCGCGATGTCCACCGCCGAATTGCGCTCAAACTACCATCGATGGTTCGCCGAATGTAACCCTAATTCCCCGCCATGTGAAGATACCGCGACTCGGACTCGACAAACCGCGCCCCCAACGCGCCGACCGCGCGGTAAAAAACCGCCGACTTCGCAACTTGCAACTCGGCGAAAAACCGCCCGGCCCACGGCTCAATGTGGCGCGCGAAAAACCGCTTCTCGCGCGCCGCGTCGATGTCGGCGGCGCGGATAATTAACGCCATGCTCTCGCACAGCGCGGCGATGTGGTCTTCCGGGTCTTTCTGCGCCGCATCGGCCGCCAGCCCCAACGATTTCATGTCGTCGCGCAAGTCGCTCAGCGGCTGCTCCATCAAAAACCCGGTGAGATGCCACGAGCCGAACGCCACCACTTCGCCGCGGCCGAGGCCGATAAAAAGCGCGTGATATTCGTCGTCCAATTGTTCCGGCGCGGCGGCCGCGGCCGCGTCGCGGAGTTGCCGCCAGAGGGCGTCGATGGTGGGGGCGGCATCCGCGGCATCGCCATTTGCATCGCCGGCGTTATTCGTCGCCCCCGCGGCCTCCGCGCCCTCCGCCGCCGGTGCCAGGGTTTGTAAAAAATCCAGAAATTCCCGGTCCGGCGGCGCGCTCAGCAACGCCGCCAACAGGGCATAAACCTCGGCCCGCCCGGCATCGCCGGCCGCGGCATCATCCGTGGCCGTAGCCGCAGTCGCCAGGTCCGCCGCCGCATCCGCCATCACTGAATCACCAAAAACAGCATCGCGCGGTCGCGCAAAAGTTTCATCAGCAGCGCGCGGTCGGCGCGGCGCACCGCGGTCTCCAGTTCAACCAGGGTTTTGACCGGGCGGCGGCCCACGCTGAGCACGATGTCGTGCTCCTGCAGGCCGGAGTCCGCGGCCGCGCTGTCCGGCGCGATTTCGGTCACTTCAACGCCGCCGTCGTGACCGTCGCCGGGCCCGCCCGGCGCGGCGCGGAAACGCGCCCCGGCCAGCCGTGCCGCCAGGCCGCGGTCGTCGGCCGCGAAGCCGCCGGTGTCCTTGATGCGCGCGGTGACGCTGCGCAAGTCGCCGTCGCGGTAGAACGCCACCCGCACTTCCGCCCCGGCGCGCAGCAAGCCGACCGCGTTGCGCAAGTCGGCGCTGTCGTCGACCACGGTGTCGTTCAAACCGACGATGACATCGCCCTCGCGCAGGCCCGCGTCGGCCGCGCCGGAGTCGGGAATCACCCGCGACACCACCGCGCCCTTTTTGCCGCGCAAGCCGAACGCGTCAGCCAGCGACGGGGTTAAGTCCTGCATGGCCACGCCGAGCAAACCGCGGCGGATGTCGCCGTGTTCGATTAACTGCGCCATCAGCGTTTTCACCATGTCGATGGGGATGGCGAAGCCGATGCCGACGCTGCCGCCGTCGCTGCGGAAAATCGCGGTGTTGATGCCGATGAGGCGGCCGCGCAAGTCGACCAGCGCGCCGCCGGAGTTGCCGGGGTTGATGGAGGCGTCGGTTTGGATGAAGTCCTCGTAGTCCTCGATGCCGAGTTCGCTGCGCCCCAAGCCGCTGACGATGCCGGAGGTGACGGTCTGGTTCAAGCCGAACGGATTGCCGATGGCGACCACGAAATCGCCGACCCGCAGCGCGCCCGAATCGCCCAACTCAAACGCGGTCAGCGGTTTGTCGCCGGCGGCATCGCCATCGATGTTGACTTGCAGCACCGCGATGTCGCTGTCGGCGTCCGAGCCGACCACGGTCGCCCCCAACTCGCGGCCGTCGGCGGTGGTGATGCGAATTTCATCGGCCTTGTCGATGAGGTGGTGGTTGGTGACCACATAGCCTTCGGCCGCGTCCACGATGACCGCGGAGCCGAGGCTGCTGGAACGGCGGCGCTGCGGCAGGCCGAAGTGGCGGCGGAAAAACGGGTCGCGGAATAGCGGGTTGTCGCGCGCCGGCAGGCGGGTGGTGGTGGACAGATTGACCACCGCGTCGCGAATGGTCTCCAACATCGGCGCCAGGCTGGGCAGGCGCTCACCGTCGATGGCGACCGGCAGGGTGGCGTGGGCGGCCGGCGCGGCTAAGGTGATGGCGACGGTGATGGCGACGGCCGCGGCGGCCAACCAAGTTCGCCAAGTTCGCCAATTCCACCAATTCCAAATCGCCGGTCGCCGCCGCACCGACATGTACATGGACAGTTCACCGTCGAAGTTGTTGCTCATCAGTTTTTGCCGGGCGCGCATGCGAGTCGTGGGTGTAGTACATTGGGCGGTCGCGGCGCGTTGGAATCGCGTTGAAATCGCAGCACCAAAGCAACGCCGAAATCCCCGCGCCGCCGCCCGCCGATAATAGACCAAAACGCCGGAAAAAACGTCATGTCCAAAAACACCGTGCTGCTGTACTCAGGCCTCGGCCACGCCTATTTCCACATGCTCACGGCGTTTTATTTCGTCATCGTGCTGTCGCTGGAAGTCGAGTGGCGGTTGCCGTACCACCAACTGGTTGACTTGTGGACGGTCGGCGCGTTGTTGGTCGGCGTGTTCGCCGTGGTCGCCGGCTGGCTCGGCGACAAGTGGAGCGCCAACGGCATGTTGGTGGTTTTCTTCCTCGGCATGGGGTTGAGTTCCATCGCCGCGGGCTTCGCCGCGGGGCCGTTCGCGTTGCTGCTGGCGTTGTCCGGCCTCGGTTTGTTCGCGGCGATTTACCACCCGGTCGGCATCCCGTTGGTGATTCGCAGCAGCGGCGCAAACCGCGGCAAGGCGCTGGCGTTCAACGGCGTTTTCGGCAGTTTCGGCGCGGCCATGGCCGGCGCGGTCACCGGCTTTTTGGCTGACCGCGGCGGCAGTTTTCTCGCGTTCGTTTTGCCGGGCGCGGTGGTCATGCTGACCGGCGTCGCCATGTTAATTGGCTTGGCGCGCGCGCAACTGGCCGGCGCGCGCCGGGAGGCCGGCGACGGTGGCGACGGTGACGGTGGTGACGGTGGTGACGGTGGTAACCCCGGCAACCGCGGCGACGCTGGCGACGGTGACGGTGGTAACCCCGGCAACCGCGGCGGCCGCGCCAACTACCGCCTGCCGTTCTTCATTCTCATGTTCTGCCTGACCGCGGCCGGCCTGATTTACCACGCCACGCAAACCGTGCTGCCGAAAGCGTTCTCGGTGCGCTTGGGGCCGGCGTTGGGCACCGACTTAAAAACCGTCGGCTGGTATGTGATGTGGGTCTACATCGCCGGCGGCCTGTTCCAGTTTGTCGGCGGCGCGCTGGCCGACCGGTACGATTTGAAGCGCGTTTATCTGGCGCAGTTTGTGCTGCACGCGCTGCTGTTGACGGTGGCGGCGCAGGCCGGCGGCGCGGCGTTGGTGGTGGTGATGTGCGCGGCCGCGGCCGTGGGGGCGGGGGTGCTGCCGGCCGAGAGCATGTTGGTCGCGCGGTATACGCCGAACCGTCACTACGGCTTGGTGTTCGGCTTGAAGTTTCTGCTGTTCTTCGGCACCGGGCCGGTCGCGGTGTTGTTGGTGTCGACGGTGAATCGGCACACCGGGCAATTCGTTTGGGTGTTCCTGTCGCTGGCGTTAGTCGCCGCGGTGATTTGCGCCGCCGCGCTGCTACTACCGCGTCAGCCGCCGTTCCCGGCCGCGGTGCGCCGGCCCGCGGAGGTGGTGGTGTGACGGTGTTCGACGCGCGCGGGCGGGGTTTGCGCGCGGCGGGGGTCGCGCTCGCCGCGGCCGCGGCCCTGTTCATCGCCGGCTGCGCCTCCGGCCCGCCCAAGCAGGTGAACAACGCCTGCCGCATCTTCGCGGAAAAATCCGGCTGGGAAAAACACACCCGCCGCGCCGCGCGCAAATGGCGCGCCGATGCGGCGACGCTGCTGGCCATCATGCATCAAGAATCCCGCTTCGATGCCAACGCCAAACCGCGCCGCAAACGATTCCTCGGCATCCCCACGCGCCGCCCGTCGTCGGCGTTCGGCTACCCGCAGGCGCTGGATTCGACCTGGAAACTGTACCGCCGCGCCTCCGGCAACTTCATCGCGCAGCGCGACCGATTCAAAGACGCCATCGACTTCATCGCCTGGTATGCCGCGCAGAGCCGCCGCCGGCTAAAAGTCGCGCCGCACGACGCGTACCGCAACTACCTCGCCTACCACGAAGGCTGGAACGGCTACGCCCGCGGCACCCACAAACGCAAAAAATGGCTGCTCGGCGTCGCAAAAAAAGTCGACCGACAAGCAAACCGCTACCGCGCACAACTGCAACGCTGCGGGTTTAAGGTGTGACGGTGAGCGGAAGACCGGTGAATCCGCGAATCACGGTCACCGTCGCGCAGCGCAATTGTTTGGAGCGTCCCTGCTCCAAACCCTTCATCTCGCGCGAAAATCCGATTTTTCCGGCGACGACCGCCCGCACCGTCACGCCCGCGGTCTCCCCTATCGTCACGCCCGCGGTCTCCCCTATCGTCGCGCCCCGCAGTCGATTCCCCCGCCGTCACGCCCGCAGTCCGTTAAGCGGGCGTCCAGAGTCTTTTTTCTGACCGAAGGGGTTGCGCTTGCCGATAAAATGCAGGATATTAACGCTTGCGATTTTGGCGGGGGTTGCCAGAATAGCGCCAGAACTGCGCGGCAGCCCTGAACCACACGTAACCCGACATACATAACGGTGATAGACGATGAAAGTTTCTGAGAAAAGAGAATTCGTGGGCGAGTTTTACTTGCCTCGAAATCCCGGTCACAAGATTCCGGGAACGCTGAAGATTGGGTTGAATGGAGAGGTGCGACTGGAAACTTTTGGAAATTTCGAGCCGTTTCCTAAAAATGAAACCCAAAGGTATCTTTCTCTAATAAATGGGGAAGTTACTGATGTTGGGCGCGTCGCTCTTATCGATTGTTGTTATAGAAGCGAGTCTGTCCCGCTTGGTGGTTCACCAAAAAAAGCCATCATTGATGCCCGTTACGCTCTGTGCAACTTATATGTAGCATACGAAAACAGAGAGGAGATTAAATTTGATACACTGCATTTCTCTGTCGAACATTTGCGTAAATGGTTTAATTTTGCTGGCACGAATAGCCAACAACGTTCGACGAAACATGGAAGTGATATGAAAGAGTTGCTGGATATTGTCGGCACGACCATGACTGGGGATGATCGTACAGAAAAATTCACAATAAATAACATTCCTCAAAAAAGTATCATCGAAAATCTCGATGACGGAATCAAATTACAATTCGTTTTAGATGCCAATTTATTTCGCTCTGTTGATGAAGTTAAAATCACCCAAAACGCTTTCATCAAGATCACATCGGACCGGCCACGACCGCTATCTTATTTTACCGACTTGGTCGGCAAAACAAACACTTTTCTGTGTTTGGCAATCGGTGAAATTGTTTGCATAAAGGATGTAGTAGTGCCTAAAGACGGTCAACATCCCACCGTTCAAATTTATTACCAGTCATTTGTTCGCGCTGAAAAATATCAGGAGCGGAATTTTTCGGGAGCGCTTTGTCAATTCCAAGACATCGAAGAAAATTTCCCTGCCATTTTTAATGATTGGATAAAAAATTATGAACTCACCCGCCCCACATATTCTCTGTACTTATCTTGCAGAATGGAGAGAGTCAAATCTCTCGAAATCGCGTTTCTGTCTCTCGTTCAGGCATTGGAAAACCTGCACGAGGCGGGGCGTGAACTTTATGGATGGCCAAAAAATAACGGACTTGAAGGAAAACTGAAGAAGTTAATCTTTACTTTCGAAGATTTGATTCCGCGCGACCAAGTCGATGTGTGGAATGAAATCACAGAGAATGCTGTGGGAGTCAGAAACTATTTGACTCATTACAACAAGCCCGAATTTAAGGAAAAATCAGAAAACCTGAGTGTCATTGATGCCTTGTACCGAAACTTGGAAGCAATGATCCAACTTCACTTTCTGAAGCAAATTGGATTCAGTAATCAAAAAATTGCAAGCATTCTCAAGAGGGCGCATTGGTTGAGTTTAGGGACAGCGCTTCGTTGGCCATACCAAGGAAAGTAAAGGGGCAAAAACAGCGTACCACATAATTGTAGTTCGCTGTTAAACCTTGTCAATTTCCCCCATCACCCTCGTCGTCTCGATGAGTGCCACGATGATTTTTTGGTAGTGGTGAATTTCGTTCCAAGACAGGGCCCGGCCCTTGCGGTCTTTGAGGTATTTTTGCGCCGGGAAGTAGCCGCCGACGGCGAAGTTCCAGGCGATTTCCGGCACGCGCTCAAAACGCTGGGTTTTGTTGAGCCAAACGGTGTTTTTTTCGCGCACAATTTTGGTAACGATGTCATCGCCGGTTTGCGGGTAGGTGGTTTTCATGCGCTCCAGTTTGACGCTGGTCATCAGATGCAACTGACGCAACTCGGCGCCGAGTTTGGCTAACGCGCGGAAATGTTTTTTGTCACGCGGATACGGTACACGCGGGAAGTCGATTTTAAGAAATTCGCGGAATTTTTTGCGATAGGCCGGGCTGTAAAGCGCGGCGTAGAGGTAGTCCAGCAAATCCAACGGCGCAAAGGTGTCGCGACCGCCGTTTGTTTCCGGCGTGAAGCGTAGGCCGGTTTTGTCGGCGATTTGCCCGACGATGTCGGCGTTCAGGTTGGGTTTGCGCGGCAACCCGCCGCCTACGCGCTTGTCTTTTTCATCGAGATAAAGGTAGAGCGGGAAAAAATAAGTTTGGTCGCTGGCCGCGTGGAGGTCGGCAATGTGACGGGTGACAAAAACACGGTCGAAGATTTCATCGGCGGAATACGACCGCGAAGTCATGAATCCAAAATTTTCGCCGCCCAACATGTGGCGCATGGTTTTATGGCGCGGGTAACCGATAAAACCTTTTGCGTTGCCGGTGTAAAAGGTGTGCCTGAGGTCAAACGGCCGGTACAAGACGGAAACAGGCTCCGGATCGTTTTCCTCGATATCCTGTTTTGCCAACGCGACTTTCCAGTCGCGTCCGTCCGCGGACAGGCGGTATTTCCGCCGGATTTCTTCCGCATCCAGCCGCTTCATGTCTTTTTTGATGTAGCGGATGTCATCCGCGCTAAAAGCGACGGTCAAACGGTCTCGCTCGGTTTTGATGCCGGAGTTGTATTCGTTAAACAGTTCGTTGACGGCGAAGCCTTGCTCGTATTCTGTCTGCGCGGAAAAGTCTTTCGGCACGAAGAAAAAATGCGGGGCGCGCGGTTTCAGTTTGCGAAACTTCACCTTGCCGAGCGCGTGATGCCACAAGAATTCGTATTTGGCTTGGCGCGCGCCGAACAAGTCACAGTGAAACACTTCCGCATGCGCGCCGGCTTTCTTTTTGTTGCTCTTGACGAACAAGTTGATGGAGACGCCCTGCATGATGTCGAACACATTCTGGTCCTTGGAGCCGTCCGGTGCGCGCTCTTTCTTGCGCGTATCGCCGTGCAGGTCGAGGATGTAAATGCGGTCAAAAGTCTGCAGCAATCGCTCGCGCATGCGGCGGTGAATCAAACCGTCGATAAAACTGTTGTTGGAAATGTAGGCGAGGATACCTTCGCTGTTTTTCTCAACCATAAACTGGCCGTAGCGGATGAATTTGATGTAGTCATCCGATAACGGCTGGATGTTGGTTTCACCCAACTCCTCTTTGTAATCTTTGGTCAAGGCATCAATCCATTTCCCACGGTTGACGCTACTGACGGAATAAGGCGGATTCCCCATCACCACCATCACCGGCACATCGCGCTTAATCTCATCCGCTTCCCGCGACTCGTCGGCAAGCCACACCGCCAACATGGCGCCGAACAATGCCTCGCTGTCGGCGTGGTGTTCTTCCAGCGCGTTGGTGAGATAAATTTTGATGCGCTCGCCGTCCAATTCACAGCCGGTGTCGCGCAGCGCCATCTCCAACTTCAAATGCGCCATCGCGTACGGCGCCATGAGAATCTCAAAACCACTCAATCGCGGCAACAGTTCCTTTTTTACATAATCCGGCCAGCCGCCTTGCTGCGCGGCGAATTTCTCGCGCACCTGCTTCACCACCTCGGCGAGAAAAGTGCCGGTGCCGGCCGCGGGGTCCAAGATTTGCACTTTGTGCGTTTGCTTTTTCTTTTTTGCGCCGCTTGTCGTTACCTGAGTTTTCGCGGCGTCCGCCAATCCGCGGGGCAATTTGAATTCTTTTTTCAGTATCTCATCCACCGCGCGCACGATAAAGTTCACCGCCGGTTCCGGGGTGTAATACACGCCGCGACTCTTGCGTTGCTTTTTGTCGTATTGGCCGAGGAAAGTCTCGTAAAAATGAATGAACGGGTCGGTGCGCTGGGTCGACTTGCCGAAATTTTTCATCAACTCGGCCACATCGGCGGCGCGGAAAATGTCCGCCAAGTCATCGACAATCCATTTGATGCGCGCGTCCAAATCGAATGCGGCGATGTAGCCGAAGAATTTCTTTAAGAACGGGTTGCTGCTTGGAATCAGTTTGGCGGCTTTGTCGCGGGAAAAGTTCGCCAATGTCGGGTCATGCAGGCGCGCGGCGAACATGCCGTACGCGATGGTCTGGGCGAAAGCGCCGGCGAAATCCTTGATGCTGATGTCGGCGACGAGGAGTTTTTTGAACGCCTGCAGTTGCGCCTCCAGCGAGCGATTGTCGGTGACTTCGTTTTTCTCGGCCAAGGCGGTTTCGATGGCATCCGCAAGCAACCGCGCTTTGCTCGCCATGCGCTCGGCCAAGTCGATGGCGGTGGTGATGGTCTGCCCCTCGTAAGCGCCGAAATTTTTTACCGAGTCGGTAAATTGTTCAAAATCGCTGGGGCTGGGTTTGATTTTCCCGCCAATCAACTCGGCGATGGAAACCACGTTGACCGGGTCCGAATCGCCGTCCCGGTAAAAACGAAACTCCAGATAGTTGGTGAATACGATGTTGTCCAAAGAGCGCAGATAACGCTGAAATTGCTCGCGCTCGCGGCCGCTCAAGTTGTCCAACGACTTGTCGATGTCCTTGGCCTCGATGTAGCCCAACGGAATCAAATCGCGCTTCAAAACATAATCCGGCGCGCCGCCTTCCATAATCCGGCCCGGCTCGTTGGTGATGTCGACACCGGGCAGCAACGTCTGCAGCAGTTTCTGCAGCGCGCCGCGGAAACTATGCTCGGTGAATTCGCCGCCGCTTTGAATGGCGGCGATTTCCTTGAGGTAGGCGCGGATGGCGGGCGAGGACATTCGCGGAGTATAGCGGTATTTGGGTGAGATGCGCGGGGAAATTTGGCGGCGGCGCGGTGGATTTGAGCGCCGATTCAAGCGCACGGCTGGAAAGAAAAATGCTCTGGACTCCGGCTGTTGCCGGAGTGGCAATTGGGGCGCCCGCTTAACAGACTGCGGGCGTGGCGGGAGGGGTACCGCGGGCGTGACGGCGCGAGGGGCCGTCATTCCGTGCGGTTGGAAAACATGTCCCGTGTCGTAGCACGGGACATGCTTCTCTACCATCAGGAATTGCGGATTAGAGTCCTTCGCCGACTCGACCATCCCCGTCGCGCCGCTTCCACCGTCGTTTGCACCACCCGCCATTTTTCGATTTTGCCGGCTAATGACATGCCGGCGTTGGCTGGGCTGGTGGACGGCAACCGGATGCCGGCCGCATCGCCCGGCTCCCCGGCCGGCGGCGGCAATCCGACTTGCCGCTGATACTGTTTTTCCGCCTCCGCGCCGTTGAAGAACACCGCCGCGATGCGCGGATGGCGGCGGTAGAATGCCGCGAAGTCGTTAACCTCGGCGTCGCGAATCGCGGCGTCCAAACTGCCGCGCCGCCGGCAGCCGCCGATGACATCCCACACCGCCACCCCGCGCGCCGCCAACCGCCCGCAACGCCGCGCATAACCGTCGCCGCGCGCGATGCCGAACAGCGCTTCGACGACCGCCCAAAACTGGTTGCGCGGATGCGCGTAATATTCTCCCGCGCGCAACGATGCCGCGCTCGGAAACGAACCGAGAATCAACACCCGCGCATCATCGCCGGCGATTGGCGGCAGGCCGGTCAGTCGCGCGCGGTCATCGCGCGGCGGTTTATTGTCGGCGTTCATGCGGCGGCGAGTTTGCTATGATACTTTCCGGCCATCAAACCGGAGGAGCGACCATGAGCACAGTCAAAGACATCTTGGAAAACGCGAGCGGCGAGATTTGGAGCGTGAGTTCCGAACAGTCGGTGCTGGAGGCGGTGCGCTTGATGGCCGAGAAGGGCATCGGCGCGGTGCTGGTGATGGACGACGGGCGACTCACCGGCATCTTGAGCGAGCGCGACTACGCGCGCAAGGTCATTCTCGAAGACCGCGCCTCGCACAACACCGCGGTGCGCGACATCATGACCCGCGACCCGGTCACCACCACCCGCGCGGCCGCGGTCGGCGGCTGTTTGTCGCTGATGACCGAGCGCAGGTTCCGTCACTTGCCGGTGGTCGAAGACGGCATCGTGCTCGGCATCGTCTCCATCGGCGACTTGGTTAAAGCGGTCATCAAAGAGCAGCAATACACCATCGACCAGTTGGAGCATTACATCGCGGGGTAAGCGCGCTGGCGCGCGGCGGATTAACGCGCACGGATTAAGTTGTTCGCCCTTTGCCAATCACCGCCGCATTCACGCCGCAAACCAATCCTCAACCGCGTCCTTCGCCGAGAACACCGTGCGACTATCGAAAGCGAAAGTGTTGTGGATATACGCGTCGCCGCAGTCGGTGGCGTGGTATTGCGCTTGGTAGAATTCTTTGTCGGCGCAAATTTTTTGCAGCGCGGCGGATAACGCATCGACATCGCGCGCGGTGTTGTAGATGCCGAAACTGGCGCGCACCATGCCGCGGTGCATCTCCGCCAACGCTTCCAGTTCTTCGTTGCTCAATCCGTCCATCTGCTCGCCCAAGTCATCGGCAATCATCTCGCGCACGTACGGATGCGCGCAAAAGCATGCGTTGCGCACCGCGATGTTGAAGTAGTCGTTCAGGATGGCCGCGGTCAGCGCGTGATGCATGCCGCGGATGTTGATGGAGATGGCCCCCGCGCGTTTGCACTTGACGGTGTCGGTCTCGCCGTACACCACCACATCGTCGATGGCCGCGAGTTCGGCCACCGCGCGGTTGATGAGCGCGGTCTCTTCCGCGGCGATGAAGTCCATGCCGATTTTTTGCAGCGCGGCAAGCGATGTCGCCAGCGCGATGCCGCCGATGATGTTGGGGGTGCCGGCTTCTTCGCGGTCGGGGAATTTGTCGGTGGACAAGTAACGGTCGAGATACACATCGTCGACCATGCCGCCGCCGACTTCATCCGGCTCGACGCCGGCGAACAAGTCGCGGCGCGTGACCACCGCGCCCGGCGATGACGGCGCGTAGATTTTATGCCCCGACAAACACACGATGTCGAGGTCGCGGGCCGGGTTGTCATTGCCGCTCATCCTAATCGGCACATGCGCGGCCATCTGCGCGGCGTCGACCACCAACACCGCGCCGTGTTTGTGCGCCAGTTCGGCGATGTCGTGGATGGGGTTGACGATGCCGGTGACATTGGAGACGCCGGTGACCGCGACATAATTCACCCGTCCGGCATGCTGCTCCAGCGCCTGCGCGATGCGCGCGACATCGGCGCAGCCGAAACCGCTGTCGGTGACCGTCACCGGCGCATGCACCACCTTGGCGAAGTTTTTGCGGTGCGGCAAATCGTTGGAGTGGTGCTCCATCACGGTGGTGACCACGACATCGCGCTCGGGCCACTTGCGCGCCAAGGTGCGCGCCACGCGGTTGATGCCGCCGGTGGCGCCGCTGCCGACGAAGAAGCAGCCGTGCGTGTCCGGCGATGCGCCGACAAAATTCAGCGTCATATCGTGCGCCCAGGCGAACTCGCGGGTCGAGAGTTTGGCGTTGAAGTGCGCGTCGCTGTGGGTGTTGGCGTAGTGCGGCAGGTAGTCGCGCAGCACATCGGCGACGACGCCGAGTTGCAGCGTGCTGGCGGTGCTGTCGAGGTAGATGCGGCGGGTGGTTTCGCCGGTGGCCAATTGGTACTGCACCTCCAGGCCGGTGGTACTGTCGCGCAGTTTGTCGAGCATCTGTTGGCGGTCAATCTGCGCCGGGCGTTGGACGGCGACGGTGGCGGCGGCGGTGGCGGTGTTTGGCATGGTGGCGGTGACGGTGTCGAGAAGGGAAGCCGGGAAATCGGCGGAAGTCATGAGATGCGCCTATTCTACGCATCAACGCCGCGGGAAACAACACGCTACCGCGGCGGCGGCAAAGGGGAATATATTCTCCCAACCGCGCAATTGGTAGAACGGTATTCCACGAAGCGCGGGGAAAGGGGCGTTTCATTCCCCGGCGACCGCGGCGAGAACGCGCCCCCGCGGCGCGCCATATCGGCTACAATCGCGGGCAATTCCGTCGCCGCCGTCACGGTGCGCCACTGTCGCCACCGTCCCGACGCGCCACCGTCACCACCGTCACCACCGTCATAACGCGGCCACCATCGCCGCCCACATCGCCGCCGCAACACCGTCACCACCGTCACCGTCACTGTCGCAACACCGTCGCCACCGTCACCGTCGCCACCGCCACCATGCAAAACTACGAAGTCGTCGTCATCGGCAGCGGCCCGGCCGGCAAAACCGCGGCCATCCAGGCCGCCAAGTTGGGGCGCAAGGTCGCCATCGTGGACGATAAGTCCGAGGTCGGCGGCGTGTGCGTCCACACCGGCACCATTCCCAGCAAAACCCTGCGCGAGACCGTGCTCAACCTGACCGGCTGGCGCGAGCGCGGTTTTTACGGCCGCTCCTACCGAGTCAAACAAGACATCACGGCCGCGGATTTAATGCGCCGCTTGAACATGACTTTGAAGCGCGAAGTCGACATTCTCGAAGACCAACTGCTGCGCAACGGCGTGGACATCATCTGCGGCCACGGACGCTTCACCGGCGCCGAGACCATCGAAGTCGAACCCGGCGCCGGCGCTCCCGCAAGCGACCCCCTCCACCTGCGCGCCAAACGTTTCATCATCACCGTCGGCACCCGCACTTACCGGCCCGAATATGTGCCGTTCAACGGCGACACGGTCATCGACAGCGACGAAGTGACGCGCATGCAATACTTGCCGCGATCCATCACGGTCATCGGCGCCGGCGTGGTCGGCGTCGAGTATGCAACCATCTTCAACGCCCTCGACATCGCCGTCACCCTCATCGAGCCGCGCGACACCATGCTCGACTTTCTCGACAAGGAAATCCTCATGCACTTCCGCCACGACATCGTCGACGCCGGTTTGCGTTTGCAGTTCGGCCAGAAAGTCGCGTCCATCGAAGTCAAACCCAAAACTAAAACCAAAACCAATTCCAATTCCAAGGCGACCGGCGGCAACGGCGCCGGCAACGGTAATTCCGGCGGCGACTCAAGCGCCGCCACCTGCGTGGTGCGTTTGGAAAGCGGGCGCGCGTTCGCTTCCGACATGGTGCTGTTCGCGGCCGGCCGGGTCGGGGCCACGGCCGAACTCGGCTTGGACGGTGTCGGCCTTGAAGTCGACCACCGCGGCCGCCTGTCGGTCAACGACACTTTCCAAACCAAGGTGCCGCACATCTACGCGGCCGGCGATGTCATCGGCTTCCCCAGTCTGGCCTCGACCTCGATGGAGCAGGGGCGCATCGCCGCGCTGCACGCGCTCGGCGAGACCGTGCACAAGTCGCCGGCGTATTTTCCGTACGGCATCTACGCGGTGCCGGAGATGTCCACCGTCGGCATGTCCGAGGAAGAAGTCATCGCGCGCAAAATTCCGTACGAAGTCGGCATCACGCCGCTGCGCGAGACTTCGCGCGGCAAAGTCATGGGCTTGGACTCCGGCGTCATCAAAGCGATTTTTTCCACCAAGTCGCGGCGCTTGCTCGGCGTGCATATCGTCGGCGAAGGCGCGACCGAATTGATTCACATCGGCCAGGCGGTGCTGACTTTGAAAGGCACGCTGGATTATTTTCTTGAGAACGCGTTCAACTATCCGACCCTTGCCGAAGCGTATAAAGTCGCCGCGCTGTATGCGCATAACCGCATGGTGGCGCTGGAGAGTTAACCGCAACTGACGGTTCGCCGCGGAGTTCGATATGTTAAAGTTTTTATGCAAGTGGTTTAACTGCGGCCGCGGCGGCGACGGTAGCGGTACCGTCGGCGCAACCAGGCCCGGCAAAGAATTGCCGGGCGTGGATTACAACGGTTTCAGCATCCACCCGCGCCCGCGGCGGAAGAACGGCGGATGGACCACCGAAGCGGTGATTCGCAAACACGGCGACGCTGCCGCCGGTCACGATGCCGGCGCGGCCCGCGAACACATCTTCATCCGCGCCGACGCCTCGCCCGGCAAAGACGAAGCGGTCGCGTTGATTGTCAGCAAAGCCAAGATGCTGATTGACCAGCAAGGCGACAGCATCTTTTCATGAGGTTTTTTCGGAATGAAAGCGACTTTTAACCCCGGCCGTCTCATCGTCTTAATCGTAACCGGCGCAATGCTCGCCGGCTGCGCGGCGTTCAAACCCAAGCAAGAAGTCGACCGCAGCGCCGAGGAGATGTACGCCGAAGCGCGCGACAACCTCGACAAAAAGAACTGGCGCACCGCGGTCGAACAACTGCGCGAACTGGAGGCCAAGTACCCATACGGCGCGCACGCCGAGCAAGCGCAACTCGACACCATTTACGCGCACTACCGCAACAACGACACCGGCCAGGCGGTGGCCGCGGCCGACCGTTTCATCAAGTTGCACCCGACCCACGAAGCGGTCGACTACGCCTACTACATCAAAGGTTTGGCGCACTACCAAGAGGACGACTCGCTGTTCGGCCGCCTCACCGGGCGCGACGACTTGAGCGACCGCGACGCCAGCCTCACGCGCAACGCCTTGGACGCGTTCAACGATGTCCACACCTTGTTCCCCGACAGTCGATACGCCGCCGATGCGCGCGCCCGCGCCCGCCGCTTGCATCATGCATTGGCGCGTCACGAATTGACCGTGGCCGCATACTACTTCTCGCGCGAGGCGCGCGTGGCCGTAGTCGGGCGCGCCAAAGGCATCGTGGAAAACTACCCGACCACGCCGGTGGTCGAGGAAGCGCTGGCGCTGCTGGCGTTCACCTACCGTGAGATGGGCTTGGCGGAATTATCCGCCGCCGCGCGCCGCGTGCTGGAACTGAACTTCCCGCAAAGCCCCTACCTCGCCGCCACCGGCCGCGCCCAACTCGAACAACGCCTCCGCCGCCCCGGCGACCCCGGCCAAGGCGAAGAAGTAAAAATGTTGGCCCCCATCTTAGGCCGGTTCGGCGGCTGATTTTGTTTGTTTGGGAATTATCGCTTGATAAATTGACAGGGCGCGACCCGCAATTCCGGGCAATAGGAAAGCGCAAACGCTTGAATCGGCTCCCAAACCCGCGCCGCCGAATACCGCTATACTTTCCCCATGTCCCCGTCCGCCATCCGCACCTACCTCAAGGAAACCGCCGCCATTCAAAGCGGCGGCGAATTCACCGAGCATAGTTTCCGCGGCGCGCTGCAGAAACTGCTGCAGGCGCACCTGCCCGGCGTGGACATCACCAACGAACCCGGCCGGATTATGGAAGGCGGCGCGCCGGATTATGTTTTGAAGCGCAACCAAATCCCGCTCGGCTACATCGAGGCGAAGAACATCGACAAATCCCTCGACGACAAAACTTTCCGCGACCAATTCAACCGCTATCTCCAATCGCTCGACAACTTAATCTTCACCAACTATCTGGAATTCCGCTTCCACCGCAACGCCGAAACCAAACCCGTCGCCACCGTCGCCATCGCCGAATTGCACAACGGAAAAATCAAACCCCGGCCGCAAAACTTCACCCACTTCGAAAACCTCATCGCAAACTTCGGCGCATACCAAGGCCAGACCATCACCACCGCCGCCGACCTTGCCGGGCGCATGGCCGACAAAGCCAAACTCCTCGCGCAGAACATCGCCGAGGCTCTCGCCGCCGATGAAAAAGCGCAAAACTTAAGCGCCGAAGACAGCGAGTTAAAGAATCAACTCAAAGGTTTCCGCGAAACCTTAATCGCCGACATCAAGCCGGCCGAATTTGCCGGCATCTACGCCCAGACCGTCGCCTACGGCATGTTCGCCGCGCGCCTGCACGACCCCACGCCCGCCACCTTCACCCGTCAAGAAGCGGCCGAATTAATCCCCAAGAGCAACCCGTTCTTGCGCAAATTATTTCAGCACATCGCCGGTTATGAATTGGACTCGCGCATTCGGTGGATTGTCGACGACTTGGCTGACATCTTTCGCGCATCGGAAGTGCATGAGTTGATGAAGGACTACGGCCGCGCCACCCAGCAGAACGACCCGTTCCTGCATTTTTACGAGACCTTTCTCGGCGCGTACGATTCCAAACTGCGCAAGAGTCGCGGCGTTTGGTATACGCCGGAGCCGGTGGTGAACTTCATCGTGCGCGCGGTGGATGCGGTGTTAAAAAGCGAGTTCGGTTTGCGGCGCGGCCTGGCCGACAGCGCAAAAATCAGCGTGGGCGGCAAAGCCGTGCACCGCGTGCAAATCCTCGACCCCGCGGCCGGCACCGGCACCTTCCTCGCCGACATCGTAAAGTTTATTCACGCGAGTTTTCGCGGCCAGCACGGTGTTTGGCCCGACTATGCGCGCGATGATTTGATTCCGCGCCTGCATGGGTTTGAGATTTTGATGGCGTCGTATGCGATGGCGCATGTCAAGTTGGAGATGATACTGAACGACACCGAGTGCAAGTTGCGCGCCGGTCAGCGGCTGCAGGTTTTTCTCACCGACTCGCTGGAAAACCGCGCCGGCGCGGGCGAAACCAAGGAGATTCCGTTTGCGCAGTGGTTGGTGAATGAAGCCAAGGGGGCGGAAAAAGTCAAGCGCGACACGCCGGTGATGGTGGTGATGGGGAATCCGCCGTACAGCGCCATTTCGCAAAATAAAGGCAAATGGATTAAATCCTTAATCGAGGAATACAAACATGTCGACGGCGAGCATTTCGGCGAGAGAAAGCACTGGCTGGATGACGACTATGTGAAATTCATTCGCTATGGCCAGCATTATATCGACCGCGTCGATGAAGGTGTTCTTGCCTATATCAGCAATCACAGTTTTCTCGACAATGTAACTTTTCGTGGAATGCGTTGGCATCTGCTACGCAGTTTCGACAAAATCTTTGTTCTGGATTTGCACGGCAATGCGAAGAAAAAAGAAAAATCGCCGGACGGTTCACCGGACAAGAATGTTTTCGACATTATGCAGGGTGTTTCCATCAGTATTTTTGTCAAGACCGGCAAAAAGGCAAAGAACGCTTTGGGCGAAGTGTTTCACTGCGACTTGTTCGGTGAGCGCGAAAGCAAATATGAATTTCTGTGGAATCATGAATTCCATGAGGTTGGGTATGAAAAACTGTCGGCGGTTGCGCCGTATTATTTCTTTGTGCCGAAAGATTTTGGCGCAATCGATGAATATGAAAAGGGATTTTCAGTTGCCGATTTAAGTCCGGTTAATGTGAGCGGTATCGTGACCGCAAGAGACAGTCTCGTCATTGACATGGATAAAGAGTGCTTGGTTAATAGAATCAAGGATTTTTCTGATGCAGGGCAATCCGACCAAGCCGTGCGGGAAAAGTATTTCGGGGTGACTTCTCGTAGTCAGTACCCTCCCGGAGATACCAGAGGTTGGAAATTGTCCGTGGCAAGGAACAACATCAAAGATTACTCGCACGGCGATATGGTGAAAACCATCGCCTACCGTCCTTTCGATAACAGGTATGTGTATTACACCCCCGATATGATTGACTGGGGCAGAGAGAAACTTATGCGGCATTTTTTCTCGGGTGAGAATGTCGGGCTGATATACAAAAGGGGTGACGTCGAAGAAAGGTCCGCCCCGGTCTTCGTTACCGAACATATTTCGGAATCACGGAGTTGGTCCCGTCCCGGGATGCAGGGAGGGGAATATTCGGCCCCGCTCTATGTTTATCCCGATGAAAAACAGGAAAACATCGGCGATGAAGTGGCGCGCAAACCAAACTTGAACGCCGACATCGTTCAACAAATCGCCGCCAAACTCGGCATGAAATTCACGCCCGAAAAAACCGAAGACACCGGCACCTTCGCGCCGCTGGATTTGCTCGACTACATCTACGCCGTTCTTCACAGCCCAACCTACCGCAAAAAATTCCGCGAATTCCTGAAAATCGACTTCCCCCGCGTACCGTTTCCCCGCGACCGCAAACAATTCCGCGCCCTCGCCAAACTCGGCGCCGAGTTGCGCGCGTTGCATCTCATGGAAAGCGAAAAGTTAAACCGCTTAATCACCACCTATCCGGAGCCCGGCGACAACACCGTCACCACCGTCAAATTCGAAGCCGGCAAAGCGCGCATCAACGCCACCCAATACTTCGGCGATGTCCCGCCGGCCGCCTGGGCGTTCTACATCGGCGGCTACCAACCCGCGCAAAAGTATCTCAAAGACCGCAAATCCCGCGCGCTGACCCCGGATGAAATCCACCACTACCAGCAAATCATTGTCGCGCTGGTTGAGACCGCAAAAGTAATGAAACAAATCGATGCGGTTGCATAACGCAGGCGTGACAGTGCGAGGGGCCGTCATTCCGTGCGGTAGAGGAATAAGGAAGCGTAGCGCCACTATTCCTCACCGATACGGAATCCAGAGTCTTTAATTACCCCGGCGAGCAAGCAAACAAAAAGCAACGACGCTGGACGCCCGCTTAAAAACCTGCGGGCGTGACGAGTGAGGAACGGTTGGCGATTCAAACTCGCATCATCGAGTCGGTGAATTTGCCATCCGTGGCATCTGGATTCCTGTTTCCAAACAGGAATTGCGGCGCTGTGCGCCGGTCAGGTTTGCGTCAGCACCCGCTCGGCGAGGGCGTATTTTTCGGCGGTGCGGGTGATGATTTCGGGGGGGAGGTCGGGGGCCGGGGGGGTTTTGTTCCAGGCCAGGGTCTCCAGGTAATCGCGCACGAATTGTTTGTCGTAACTCGGCGGGCTGCGGCCGGGTTGGTATTGGTCAGCGGGCCAGAAGCGCGATGAGTCCGGGGTCAGGACTTCGTCGATTAAATGCAGTTTGCCGTCGGCGTCGCGGCCGAACTCGAACTTGGTGTCGGCGATGATGATGCCGCGCGCGCGGGCATATTCGGCCGCGTCGGTGTAGATTTGCAAACTCAAGTCGCGCACTTGTGCCGCCAAGTCCGCGCCGAGCAACTCCACGGTCGCATCGAAACTGATGTTCTCATCGTGTTCGCCGGCTTCGGCTTTGGTCGACGGGGTATAAATCGCCTCGGGCAACTGCTCCGCCTGCTTAAGATTCTCCGGCAACTTCACCCCGCACAGCGCGCCGGTGTTCTGGTAGTCCTTCCAGCCGGAGCCGATGATGTAGCCGCGCACAATCGCCTCGACCGGCAGCGGTTGCAGACGCTTCACCACCACCGCGCGGTCGCCGAGTTGCGCGCGTTGCGCCGGGTCGGTGACGACTTCCGCCAACGCCACACCGCTCAAGTGATTCGGCAACAGCGATGCGGTGCGCGCGAACCAGAAGTTGGCGACTCGCGTCAGCACTTCGCCTTTGCCGGGAATCGCCTGCGGCAATACGACATCGAAAGCGGAGATGCGGTCGCTGGTGACGATGAGCATGCGCGCATCGTCGAGCGCGTAGATGTCGCGCACTTTGCCGCGGTTCAACAGTTCAAACTGCGGCAGTTCGGATTCAAACAACGCTTGAGACATGGCGGCGGTACCGGTGATGTGGTTGACGGTTTGGAAGATTATTTGGAAAGCGCGGCGATGGATTGCGCCTTGCGGTAGTTCTTCGGCAGGAAGCGGCCGCGCTGCGCGCGGTTGCCGACATAGTGGTCGAAGTCGTCGCCGCCGGGTTTCAGGACGCGCGATTTTCCGCCTTGCGTGGTGATGCGCAGCGCCTCGCCTTCGCGGAACACCGTCAGCGCGATGGCGCGTTCCGGTTCATCGCCGGCTTTCGCCTTGGGCAAGTTGATGAGTTTAACCCCTTTGCCTTTTGCCAAGCGCGGCAACTCGCCGACGGTGAAAACCAGCAGGCGGCCGGCCGAGGTGATGACGCCGACCCAGTCGTCCTCGAAGTCGAACACCCGCTGCGGCAGCAGCACGCGCCCACCCGATGCGACGCGCATCGCGGCCTTGCCGGCTTTGTTGCGGGTTTGCAAGTCGCCCAATCGCGCGACAAAACCATAGCCGGCGTCGCTGCACAGCAGAAACTCATGGTCGCCGCCGCCGAACAGTAGGCCGCAAAAAACCGCGCCGGCCTGCGGGTTGAAACTACTGCTCAGCGGCTCGCCGAAACCGCGCGCCGAGGGCAAGGTGTGCGGCGTCAACGAATAAGCGCGGCCGGTGGAATCGATGGCGGTCAACAAATCGTTGCTTTTGCCGCGCGCCGCGCACAGGAATTCGTCGCCGGCTTTGCACGGCAACGCGGCCGCGTCGACTTCATGGCCCTTGGCCGCGCGCACCCAGCCTTGGCGCGACAGAATCACCGTGAGCGCTTCGTTCGGCGTTAGGTCATGCGCTTCCATGGCCCGCGCCGCTTCGCGCATCGCCAACGGCGACCTGCGCGCATCGCCGTATTTTTCCGCGTCCGCCAACAACTCGTCGCGCACTAAGGCGTTGAGTTTTTTGCGCGACTTCAACTGCCCGGCCAGGGTTTTTTTCTCCTTCGCCAACGCCGCTTGTTCGTCGCGGATTTTCATTTCCTCCAACTTCGCCAAGTGGCGCAACTTGGTGTCGAGAATGGCGTCGGCTTGTACCGCGTCCAACTCGAACCGCGCCATCAACGCCGGCTTCGGCCGCTCTTCGTTGCGGATGATGCGAATCACTTCGTCCAGATTCAAAAACGCGAGGAGCAAACCGTCGAGGATGTGCAACCGCTCGCTCACTTTGTCGAGGCGAAACTTCAGCCGCCGGGTCACCGTGGCGACGCGGAACTCCAGCCACTGTACCAACAGTGTACGCAAATCGAACACCGCGGGCCGGCCGTCCAAACCAATCATGTTGAGGTTGACGCGGTAACTGCGCTCCAAGTCGGTGGTGGCGAATAAGTGGCCCATCAGCGCCTCGGCGTCGACTCGGTTGGAGCGCAATTCCAGCACCAAGCGGGTGGGGTTTTCGTGGTCGGATTCGTCGCGCAAGTCGCTCACGAACGGCAGTTTCTTGGCGTTCATCTGCGCCGCCACCTGCTCCTGCACGCGCGCCCCGGACACTTGGTACGGCAGCGCGTCGATGACGATGACGCCGCCCTCTTTGCGCCACACCGCGCGCTGGCGCAACGAGCCGTTGCCGCTGCGGTAAATCGCGCGCATCTCGGCGCGCGGGGTGATAATTTCCGCGGCGGTGGGGAAGTCGGGGCCTTGGATGTGTTCGCACAGCGCGTCCAAATCCGCGTTCGGCTCCTCCAGCAAGCGCACGCAGGCGGTGACCACTTCGCGCAGGTTGTGCGGCGGGATGTCGGTTGCCATGCCCACGGCGATGCCGGAGGCGCCGTTCAGGAGGACATTCGGCAGGCGCGCCGGCAAGGTTTGCGGCTCCTGCAAAGTACCGTCGAAGTTCGCCGCCCAGTCGACCGTGCCTTGGCCGAGTTCTTCCAGCAGCATCTGCGCGTATGCGGTCAGGCGCGCCTCGGTGTAGCGCATGGCGGCGAATGATTTGGGGTCGTCCTGGCTGCCCCAGTTGCCCTGGCCGTCGACGAGCGGGTAGCGGTAACTGAACGCCTGCGCCATCAGCACCATCGCTTCGTAGCAGGCGGTGTCGCCGTGCGGGTGGAATTTGCCTAACACATCGCCGACGGTGCGCGCCGATTTTTTGAACTTGGCGGCGGCGTGCAATCCCAAATCCGACATCGCATACACGATGCGCCGCTGCACCGGTTTCAGGCCGTCGGCGATTTTCGGCAGCGCGCGGTCGAGGATGACATACATCGAGTAGTGCAGATACGCGCGCTCGGTGAAGTCGGCCAGCGGCAACCGCTCCAGCGGCATTCCGCCGCCGTGCAAATCGGTTTGAGTTTGAGTCGGGGATTTGGGCATGGCGGCGGGCCGATAAAGGCGGCGATGGCGACAGCGGCGGGGATGCGGCGGGGATGGCTCGCGGCGGTTTATGGCGCGAAGTGTAGCATGGCGGGCGGCCGGAATCGTTGCGCGCGGCGACGGTTGCGGGTATGCTTGGCGCGGGCCGGCAAACCGTCGGCGACCGAATCAGCGACCGAATCATCGCGCGCGTCGCAGCCGGCCGTCGCATCCGGCCGTCGCGCGTTCTCGATTGATTCCACGCGCGCGATGGGTTTTATCCGCGCTCTATCCGCCCTTCATCCGCTCTCCACCCGACATTGATTTTCCATGCAACTGGTTGATTCTCATTGCCATCTCGACTTCGAGGCGTTGGCGGCGCAACGGCCGGAGGTGCTGCAGCGGGCCGCGGCCAACGGCGTCTCGCATTTGCTGTGCGTGGCGGTCAACTTGGAGGACTATCCGCGCATCGCCGAATTGGCGGCGGCGCATGCGCATATCTTCGCGTCCGTGGGCGTGCATCCGAACGCCACCGACTGCCGGGACCCGGAGGCCGCGGAATTGGTCGAACTGGCCGGCGACCCGGCCGCAAAAGTGGTCGCCATCGGCGAGACCGGTCTGGATTATTTCCGCACCGAGGAGCAACCGGCCTGGCAGCGGCGGCGGTTTGAGAACCACATCGAGGCCGCCAAGGCCGCGCGCCGGCCGCTGATTATCCACACCCGCGCGGCCGCCGACGACACCATGGATATGCTGGAAAACTTGAACGCGCGCGACGCCGGCGGCGTGATGCACTGCTTCGCCGAGGATTGGGCGGTCGCCACGCGCGCGCTGGACATCGGTTTTTATCTGTCGTTCTCCGGCATCGTCACCTTCAAGAACGCCGACACGGTGAAAGAAGTCGCGCGCAAAGCGCCGCTGGAGCGCATGTTGGTCGAGACCGACGCGCCGTATTTGGCTCCGGTGCCGCACCGCGGCCGCACCAACGAGCCGGCGTTTGTCCGCCACACCGCGGAGTGCATCGCGGAATTGCGCGGCGATTCGCTCGACAACATCGCGGCCGCGACATCCGATAATTTCTTTCGGTTGTTTGCGGCCGCGCAGCGGTGACGGTGGGCCGGCGGCACGGTTTGCCCACGGTTGCCGGCCTTGCAAAACCGGCCGCGGACTGTGGTAGAGTCGCCGCCGATGCCATGAACACCCGCGCGTTCACCTCGTTCACCTAACTGTACGTACACGCGCGCATTTGAAACCGGAGATACGATGAGCATTTCAAACCACCCGGCTTACAGCCAAACCATCGGCGACACCGACCTGCAAGTCACCGCCGATGCCAAGCGCAAAATCACCGACTTGGTGCAGGGCACCGGCGGCGAGGCGGCGGCGGTACGGATTTATGTGTCCGGCGGCGGCTGCAGCGGCATGAACTACGGCATGACTTTCGCCGAGCAAGCCGAGGCGTTGGACAGCACCATGAACGGCGGCGACGGCTTCCAGTTGGTGGTCGACCCGGTCGCGTTGGGGTTTTTGAAGGGCGCGGAAATCGACTATGTCGACGACGGCATCAACGCCTCGTTCGTGTTCAACAATGTGTTCCAAGCCATCGGCGGCAGCGGCGCCTGCGGCGGCTGCGGCGGCGCGGTTTAGCGGCGACGACGGTGCGACGGGGAAATTGGTGGCGGCGAATTGGCGATTGAACGCGAGTGGTTTCGCTTGCGTTGGAATTGATTCACGATTAACATTGAACCGCATGAACGAGGCGCAACCAATCCCCGGCTTGCCCGGCGGCGGCGACCGTGACGGTGACATCGGCCACCCCGGCGACGGTGCCGGCAATCCCGGCCACCCCGGTGACGGTGCCGGCGACGCCGGCAACATCGGCGCCATCGCCGAGCGGGTGCGGCCGAAACTCAAAAAGCCGCCGCTGTATAAAGTTCTGATGCTGAACGACGACTACACGCCGATGGAATTTGTGGTGTATCTTTTGATGCAACTCTTCCACATGAGCCAGGACCGCGCCGAGCAAATCATGCTGCACATCCACACCCGCGGCCTCGGCGTGTGCGGCGTCTTCCCGCGCGAAATCGCCGAGACCAAAGTCCGCCAGACGCTGGAGTTGGCGCGCAAAAACCAGCACCCGCTGCAGTGCACGATGGAGCGCGCATGATGCTCTCGGACGAACTGGAGGCGACGCTGGGCCATGCGGTCACCATCGCGCGCAAGCAGCGGCATGAAGTCATCACCGTCGAGCATCTGCTGTTTGCGTTGCTGGACGACCGCGAAACCCGCCGCGCCATCATCTCCTGCGGCGGGCGCATCGACACGCTGAAAAAACGCCTCGCCGGATACCTGCAAACCGAGGTGCCGCTGTTGGTCGAAGGCAGCGAGCGCGAGCCGCAGCCGGGCTTGGGATTTCAGCGCGTACTGCAGCGCGCCATCATGCATGTGCAGAGTTCCGGCAAAAAGGAAGTGCGCGGCGCGAATGTCCTTGTGGCGGTGTTCAGCGAAAAGGAATCGCATGCGGTGTATTTTCTCAGCCAGCAGGAAATCAGCCGATTCGATGTGGTCAACTACATCGCGCACGGCATCACCAAAGTGCCGGGCGGCGAGCCGCTGCCGGCCCCGGACAACTTGGACGGCGACGCCGGCCAGGGCCAAGGCCAAGGCGATGGCGACGACGGCGGTCAGCGCGGCCCGCTGGAGCATTTCACCGTCAACCTCAACCAACTCGCCGAGCAGGGCAAAATCGACCCGCTCATCGGCCGCGCCAAGGAGTTGCGCCGGTGCGTGCAAACCTTGTGCCGGCGGCGCAAAAACAATCCGCTGTTTGTCGGCGAGGCCGGGGTCGGCAAAACCGCGCTGGCCGAGGGCCTGGCGCGCAACATCGTGCGCGGCGAAGTGCCGACGGTGCTGGCTGACTGCACGATTTACTCGCTGGACATGGGCATGCTGCTGGCCGGGGCGAAATACCGCGGCGACTTCGAGCAGCGGTTAAAAGCGGTGCTGGCGGCGTTGAACAAACAACCCGGCGCGGTTTTATTCATCGACGAAATTCACACCATCATCGGCGCCGGCGCGGTGTCCGGCGGCACCCTGGATGCGTCCAACTTGTTGAAGCCGATGCTGGCCTCCGGCGAAATTAAATGCATCGGCTCGACCACTTACCGTGAATACCGCGGCGTGTTTGAGAAAGACCGGGCGTTGTCGCGGCGTTTCCAAAAAATCGATGTCACCCAGCCGAGCGTCGACGAAGCGGTCGACATCTTGCGCGGTTTGAGTCCGCATTTTGAGACCCACCACCAAGTCAAATACACCCGCCCGGCGTTGCGCACCGCGGTGGAATTGTCGGCGCGGTATCTCTCCGAGCGGCAGTTGCCGGACACCGCCATCGATGTCATCGACGAAGCCGGCGCCAAGACCCGGCTCGCATCCGACGGCAAGCGGCGCAAGACCGTCGGCGTGCGCGACATCGAGGATATGGTCGCGGACATCGCGCGCATTCCGCCGCGCCAGGTGTCGGCGTCCGACACCCGCGCGCTGAAAACCTTGGAGCGCGATTTGAAAATGTTGGTGTTCGGCCAGGACACGGCGATTGCGGCGTTGGCGTCGTCGATTAAGATGGCGCGCTCCGGCTTGGGCAACGCCGACAAGCCCATCGCCTCGCTGCTGTTTTCCGGCCCCACCGGCGTCGGCAAAACCGAAGTCACCAAGCAGTTGGCGGCCACGCTCGGCATCGAGTTCATTCGATTCGACATGTCCGAGTATATGGAGCGGCACACGGTGTCGCGGCTCATCGGCGCGCCGCCGGGCTATGTCGGATTCGACCAAGGCGGCTTGCTGACCGAAGCGATTAACCGTCACCCGCATGCGGTGCTGTTGTTCGACGAGATTGAGAAGGCGCATCCGGATGTGTTCAACATTCTGCTGCAAGTGATGGACTACGGCCGCCTGACCGACAACAACGGCCGCAAGTCCGACTTCCGCAATGTGATTTTGGTGATGACCACCAACGCGGGGGCCGAGCAAGCGGCGCGCGCCAGCGTGGGCTTCGTCGAGCAGGACCATAGTTCCGATGACATGGCGGCGGTGAAGAAAACCTTCTCGCCGGAGTTTCGCAACCGTCTCGACAACATCATTCGTTTCAACGGTTTGGACGCCGCCACCATCGGCCGCGTAGTGCGCAAGTTCATCGTCGAACTGGAGCAGCAACTCGCCGACCGGCATGTGACCCTGGCCATTGATGAACGCGCGGTCAACTGGCTGGCGAAGCGCGGCTACGACCCGGCCATGGGCGCGCGCCCGATGCAGCGCGTCATTCAACGCCACATCAAACGCCGCCTGGCTGACCAGTTGCTGTTCGGTACGCTGAAAAAGGGCGGGCATATCGACATCGGGTTGGACGAAGAGAATGCGTTGACTTTTGCGTTGACGAAACCGTCACCAGCATCGCCGCCATCGCCGCCGGCAAAATCCAAATCGACCAAGTCCACCGTGGCGCGCGCAAAATCATCGCCGGCTGCGCGCAAAAAAGCGTCGCCGGCGACCGCCAAAAAAGCGGCGAAACCCAAAGCCAAAACCGTCGCCAAGCCCAAAGCCAAAACCGTGGCGAAATCCACGGCAAAACCCACGGCCAAATCCACCGCCAAAACCGCGGCGAAACAGTCGCCCAAAAAATCCACGCCATCGCCATCGCCATCGCCATCGAGGAGGCGCTCCTGATGTCAAACGAAGGTTATCACGAACCGGTCGGCGAACTCTCCGCCGCCACCCGCGACATGCACCGCGCCATCACCTCGCTGATGGAGGAACTGGAGGCGGTGGACTGGTACAACCAGCGCGTCGACGCCTGCCAAGACCCGGAACTGAAACGCATCCTCGAGCACAACCGCGACGAGGAAAAGGAACACGCGGCGATGGTGCTGGAATGGATTCGGCGGCGCGACCCGGCGCTGGACCGCGAACTGCGCGAGACGCTGTTCACCGAAGGCGCGATTGGCGGACACCACCACGGTCACGAGTCGGCGAGCGAATAACCTCCGGCGCGGACCGCGCGCCGGTTTTCGCCGCCGCGGTCGCCGTCCCCGTCGCGCCACCACCACCGTCCCCGTCCCCGCCACGCCGCGGCCGTCCCCGTCACGCCGCCCACCCCCGCCAATTCCCCGCCGTCCCCGCCCAATCGCGCCAATTTGCAAAAGGTTGCACACGCCCACGGTTTCATGCTATCGTGGCGCAAATTTCGGCATTCCGCCGATTCCCATCCCATCTGCAACAATCCGACAATCCGTTTGGCCGGTCCGCCGGCTACGCCAACGAGTTCATCGTTTTCCGTTGGATTGTTTGCGCACCACCTGCATACCTGCACCAATAGGAGGCAATCCCATGCACATCAGCAAATACCGAAAAACCCACCACCTACGCGACCCAAAACGGCAGCATCCCGGGGTCGCGCAAATGAAGGACGCGCTGGCCGAGGGCAAATGCTCGCGCCGCGAATTCATCCGCACCGCGGCCCTGCTCGGGGTCGGCGCCACGGCGGCGTACAACATGGCGTCGCACATCACCGGTGAGCGCATTCTGCCGCCGATGATTGGGCGCGCGCACGGGCAGAAAAAAGGCGGCACCCTGCGCTTCGGCATGGTGGTGCAGGAGATGACCGACCCCGCGACTTTCGACTGGGTGGAAAAATCGGTGGTCTCGCGTCACATCGCCGAGTTTCTGGTGCTGACCGGCCCGGACAACATCACCCGCCCGTACTTGGCAAGCGGCTGGGAAGCGTCCGATGACCTGAAAACCTGGACTTTCCGCCTGCAAAAAGGCGTGCGGTGGTCCAACGGCGACGCCTTCAACGCCGACGATGTGGTGTTCAACTTCGAGCGTTGGCTGGACCCGGGCACCGGCTCCAGCAACTTCGGCTTGTTCTCCGCCATGCTGCGCGACTCGGGCCGCAAAGACGACAAAGGCGCGGCAATTAAGGAGATGGTGCCCGGCGCGGTGGAACGGCTGGACGACCACACGGTGCGATTCAACACCAACACCGGCCTCCTCTCGTTCCCGGAGAACTGCTACAACTACCCGACCACCATCGTGCACCGCGACTTCGAGAAGCAGGGCAAAGACTTGAGCAAGAATCCGGTAGGCACCGGCCCGTACGAACTCGCCGAGTTCCAGGTCGGGCGGTTGGCGGTGCTGAAAAAGCGCCCCGGCGTCAACTGGAACGGCGAGCCGCTGCTGGACGAGATTCGCATCATCGACTTAGGCCAGGACGCCGGCGCGTATCTGTCGGCGATTGCGTCCGGGCAGATTGACGCGATGTATGAACTGAAACTGGAGACGGCCAGCGCCGCCAAACAGATTCCGTCCATCAACACGCAGCAAATCGCCACCCACAAAACCGGCGTCATTCGCATGAACGTCAACAACCCGCCGTTCGACGACCGTCGCGTACGTCGCGCGATTCAACTCTGCTGCGACACCGGCCGGCAGTTGGAAGTCGCGCACCAGGGCGTCGGCATCACCGCCGAGCACCACCATGTGGCGAAGACCCATCCGGAGTACTTCAAACTGAATCCGCTCAAGCAGAACATCCGCGAAGCCAAGAAACTGCTGGCCGCGGCCGGCTACGGGCCGGACAACCGTCTGCAGGTGCAGTGCAACATCGGCAACACCGACGGCAACTGGGAGCAGGATTCGGTGGCGGTGCTGAAAGAGGACGCGGCCAAGGCCGGCATCGACATCACGCTGAATGTGATGCCCGCGGCCAAGTACTGGGACGAGTGGGACAAGGCGCCGTTCTCGATTACTTCGTGGACGCACCGTCCGCTCGGCACCATGGTGCTGTCGCTGGCGTACCGCGCCGGCGTGCCGTGGAACGAAACCGGCTACAACAATCCGGCCTTCGACAAAGCGCTGGACGAGGCCGAGGCGCTGCTGGATGTCGATGCGCGCCGCGCCAAGATGGAAAAAGTCGAGCAGATTCTGCAGGACGACGCCATCCTGGTGCAGCCGTTCTTCCGCGGCGTGTTCACCGCGACTTCGCCGAAGGTGAAGAATATGCAGATTCACCCGACGCTGTATTACCGCTTCCACGATGTCAGCGTGGGCTGATTATTGAGCGGACAAACGCATCCCCCGCGGCGCGCCCCTCGCCGGGCGCGCCGCGGGAATGCCGCTTCCCACCCCTTCCCCGTCCCTTTTTTCGTTACCGTCGCCGTCACGCGATTGCATTGACGCGCGCGCTGGGCGCGCGCGCCGCAGCGTCAACCGCTCCGCCATGCTCCTCCTCATCGCCAAACGCCTCACTTTCATGCTGTTCACCATGTTCGTGGTGTCGGTGATTTTGTTTGTGCTGCTGAACACCGAGTTCGCCGGCGACCCGGCGACGCGCGTGTTGGGGCAGTTCGCGTCCGACCACCAGAAGGAATTGTGGCGCGAGGAACACGGCTACAACGACCCGTTAGTGGTCAGGTACGGCCGGTGGTTGGGCGGCTTCGTCACCGGCGACCTCGGCACCTCGATTCGCTTCAAAGCGCCGGTGTCGGAAATCCTGTGGCCGCGGTTGTGGAACACCGCCATCCTCGGTTTCTGGGCGTTCGCCATCATCATTCCGGTGTCGCTTCTGTTCGGCATTCTGTCCGGCATGCGCGAGGGCTCCAAGTTGGATAGGTCGCTGTCGGTGGTCGGCATCCTCACCACCTCGGTGCCGGAGTTCGCCAGCGCGGTGTTCTTCGCCGCGATTTTCGTGTTCGGCTTGCAGTGGCTGCCCGGCACCTCCAGCATGTCGGACGGTTTTGACTGGACGCAGTTGGTGCTGCCGGTGATGGTGTTAGTGGTGTATGACTTCGGCTATGTCGCGCGCATGACCCGCGCCTCGATGGCCGAAGTGATGACCTCGCAGTACATCCGCACCGCGGTGCTGAAGGGCTTGCCGTACAAAAAAGTCATTCTCGGCCACGCGCTGCGCAACGCGCTGATTGCGCCGTTCACCGTCATCATGCTGCAAATCAACTGGCTGCTGTCCGGCGTCATCGTGGTCGAGTTTTATTTCGCGTACAAAGGCTTCGGCGCGTTGCTGCTGGAGGCCTCGCTCAACAACGACATCGCGCTGCTGGAGGCGTGCGCGATGATTGCGGTGGCGGTGGCGGTGACCACGCAGATGCTCGCCGACATCGGCTACACCTTCCTCAACCCGCGCATTCGGTTCACCAAATGAACGCCGAGCCCGCCGCCGGGAATCCGCCGCAACCGTCGCGCCTTGCCGCCGCCGGTCAGGCGGTGTGGCGCGCGCTGGCGTCGTTCGGCTTGCTGCGCGAGAGTTGGGTGGGCATGGCCGGCGCGCTGATTGTGCTGGTGTGGGCGTTGGTCGCGCTGTTCGCGCCGCTGCTGGCGCCGGTCGACCCCAACATGCCGATTGCGCCGTTCGCCAAGCCGGGGGCCACGGTGGCCATTCCGGTGTCGGCCGATTTGTCGCCGCTGGCGCGGTACCTTGCTGAGTCGCAGGAATACACCCACACTTTCTGGTTGGGCGCCGACCACCTCGGCCGCGACATCTTGTCGCGCATCATCTGGGGCACGCGCACGGTGCTGTTCTACGCGCCGCTGGCGACCTTGGCCGCGTACACGGTCGGCATTCTCATGGGCGTCGCGGCCGGCTACCGCGGCGGCTTGGTGGACGATGTGTTGTCGCGCATCGCCGACATCATTCTGTCGTTCCCGGTGCTGGTGTTGTACATCATCATCATCGCCATCATCGGCGCCTCCGGCGTCAACATCATCATCGCCATCACCTTCGCCTCCAGCCCGGGCATCATGCGCATCGTGCGCGGCCTGGTGCTGGACTTGCGCACCCGCGACTACATCTTCGCGGCGCAGACGCGCGGCGAGTCGCACTGGTACATCATGCTGGTTGAACTGCTGCCCAACGCGCGCGGCCCGCTCATCGTCGACGCCTGCCTGCGCCTCGGTTATGTGATTATCACCATCGGCGTGCTGGGCTTTCTCGGCCTCGGCCTGCCGCCGCCGGACCCGGACTGGGGCGGCATGGTCAACGAGACGCGGCAGATGGCGCTGGCGTTTCCGCACATGACGCTGTTCCCGTGCATCGCCATCTCGTCGCTGATTCTCGGCTTCAATTTACTCGCCGACGGTCTGCGCGAAATCTCGTTGCGCGACTAACCGCGACTCCGCGCGACCGCACACCGACAACCCCATGAACGACGCCCACCAAGCACCGTCACCGGCCGGCGCATCGCCGCCGGTTCTGGAATGCAAAGACTTGTGCATTTCCTACTACACCCGCGCCGGCGAGATTCCGGCGGTGGTGGACTTCAACCTCGAGGTCAAGCCCGGCGAAGCCTTCGGCATCGTCGGCGAATCCGGCTGCGGCAAGTCCACCGTGGCCCTGGCGGTGATGCAGTATATGGGCAAGAACGGCGGCATTAAGAGCGGCCAAATCAAGTTTCAGGGCCGCGACATGACGGCGATGAACGAGGAGGAATTGCGGCAGTTGCGCGGCTCCCGCATTTCGATGGTTTATCAGGAGCCGATGGCGTCGCTGAACCCGTCCATGCGCGTCGGCGAGCAGTTGATGGAAGTGCCGCTGTACCACGACAACACCTCCACGGCCGAAGCGCGTCGGCGCGCGCTGGACATGTTGGACAGCATGCGCCTGCCGGACCCGCAGCGCATCTTCAAGAGTTACCCGCACCAAATCTCCGGCGGCCAGCAGCAGCGCGTGGTCATCGCCATGGCGCTGCTGTCGAATCCGGCGCTGCTGCTGCTGGACGAGCCGACCACGGCGCTGGATGTCACGGTGGAAGCCGGCATCGTCGACTTAATCCGCGAAATCGCCTCCGAGTTCGGCACCTCGATGATTTACATCTCGCACAACTTGGGACTCATTTTGGAGACCTGCGACCGCATCGCGGTGATGTACTCCGGCGAAGTGGTCGAGGAAGGCACGGTCAAGGAAGTGTTCGACCAGATGCGCCATCCGTACACCCGCGGCCTGTTCTCCTCCATTCCGCTGCCCGGCACCGACAAAAACGCGCGCCCGCTGATTCCCATCCGCGGCCAGT
>JAPPPS010000067.1 GCA_028817405.1 Gammaproteobacteria bacterium | reverse complement strand
TTTACTCAATATAGTGAGTATTTTGCAAGGGGAGGCGGGGGTTGGTTTGGGTCGTCTTCAACAATTCCGCGCATGGTTTTAGCGGTTGCCGGTGGTTATACCGTCAAAAAAACCGTGGGCAATCTTTCGTACCACAGCAACTGTGAATCGGACGTCTTCAGCGGTTATTGCAACCTTCCGGTCCAAAATCGCTTTGGGGTCTTTCGTTTTGGAGATATACTCCCGGTCAGCGACGCCCATCTTATGAGCGATAACATGTCTTTTGTGGAAATTTAAATTCACCGCATGCCACTCGTCAGCGGTCGTGTGTGTCGACAAGTCGTGCTCGAAAATGTGCAGTATTTTTGTCTTTGCATCTTCGAGACGCTGAAAACTGACCCGCCCCACCTTGCCGGGGTTTGTCGCCTTGTTCGCATGGATTCGGCACAACTCTCGCCCAAACCCATCAAGAATTGAGACGCAATTCTCCAACCCGTCTTCTACAAGTTTATTGGCGATATCCGCTTCCACTTTATTCGCCAAATCGAGCATTTTCTCGACCACCTCAAGATTTTTGTCGAGAGTTTGAAGCGAATTATGCTGGCCGCAATCCGGGCAAAAGGCGAAAACGCCATAGACCGCGTAGCGAAGCGTACAGTTGTCGCAAACGACTTCGGTTTCGAGATTTTTTTCCTTGTAATGGCGGATAGGCGGCAACCGCCCACGCCCAACTTTCATTGAAATTCCTAAATCGAACTCCCCCTTAGGTTTGTAATTGAACTCTGATTTTTTGAGTTCTTTGAGAAGTGCATCGGAACACTTCCGCACCGCGACCGAATTGGCGTATTCGATTTGCGCTTCAGTAAAAAAATCATCCGGCTCACCGACGTGCCCACAGTACGGGCAATGGCACTTGAGCCCCTCGCCCGTGAGGCCTGTCCCAAATTGAATTTTGAAATACCCTTTACATTCAGGGCATTCGCGACCTGTGAAACCGAATTCATCAGGCTTGATTTCAACCGAAGATTGCATCGTCATAACTCCTTATTTTGGCGTTGCTGGTAATGGACGCTCGAAATTTTACCGGACAGCAGGTCGGGAATCAAGGTGTCCCGCACATTCCCAAGCGCGCACGACTCTTCGTGATTAAGAGATGCGTCGCGAAACAACGGTTCGCATAATGATTTGTAGTGCAGGCACAATTCCTTTGGGGGAATAACCAGTTTATATTCCGGTACCCCTTTAACGCTCAGGTGCAGAACCGTTGTGCCTGTCGAATAAGCGTAAATATGCGACCGAAAATGTTCAGTTAAAAATGCATGGTAAAGATGTGGAATTGACAGATATTCCACTTTGGACCGAACAATTCCGACATCCAAAGAGGCGACCAAGGTGGAAAATTCGCCGGTGGGGAGGACAATAGCCGGCATCCCGATGACTTCTCCCGCTTGGGTAACATCGGTATAAGAAATGATTAACTCGCCGGACTTCACCACCTGCTCCGGTTTGTATTCACCGATATACGGCTTAAGTCCATCAGGCCGGTAGCCTCCGCCCCTCTGAAAGGATTTCAAGGTAACAAGCGCGGTATCGGACGGCTCGAGTTCTGCGCTCTTGTATGTGCGCCCTTTGGTTATTTCGGCGACATCGCCCAGAGTGGCCATCTCCCACCCCCGCGGGATTTTGCCTAATTCGGAATTTTGGAATTGGGACGGGAACAGGTCGGCGAGGGCGGGGGGGAGGGCGGGGGCGCGGCGTTTGGATTTGGCGTGGACGGGGTCGAAGTCCACGAACCATGACTTGAAAATCGCCTGGGCCATGGCTTCCAGCGTTTTGTTCATGCGCCGGTTGAGTTCGATTTTGTCGTCCAGCGCGCCGAGGATGCGGGCGGTGGCATGTCGCTCCTTTCTTTCAAGCCAGGGAATCGGCAAATCCATCAGGTCAGACTTTGACGCGCTCCCGAACACCGAGCCTTGAGATTCCAGAATATCCCAGTTTGCCGATTCCCCGCGCAAAGCGAACTCCAAAAATGTTTGGTCCTTCGAATCCAGCGCGCGAATGCGAGCCAGCCCGCGCCCAATCGCACAACGCTCGGTCGACAAGTTGACTCGCCCAATAGGCGCTCGGACGCTCAGGAGAATATCTCCGCGCTCGGCGAATCGAGTTGGCGCAGTGCAATAAACCCGTCTCTTAGGATAGCGCCCTTGGAAATCCGCAACGCCTTGGTAAAACGGCAGGCCATCGCCTTCTGTGTTGTATGTGTCCCCGGGTGGAGATTGCCCCATCGTAATTTCCGCGACTTCGCCCAAGGGCTTGGTCGTTTTGACTTCCTGAACCACCGCATACTCCTCCTCAATTATCCCCCGGAACTTTTCGCTGACGCTCGCCATGTCCAGCACATCCACCATCATCGGCAGGTTGGACTCGCTGAGTTCGTTTTTAATCGCGTAGATGATGTCGGTCGGAATCGCCTCATCGCTGCGGATGGCGAGGTCCAGGTCGGAATACTGCCGCGCGGTCCACCGCACGCGGGAGCCGAACGCCAGCACCTCGTGATTCGGCACATGCCGGCGCAAAATCTCGCGCACGATTTCCAAGTCGTGCGGACGGATGTCTATGACGGGGACTTTTGCCATGTCGTTTCGGTCATGGTCTCGTAGACCTTCACCGCCTCGTCAATGAAACCGCCCATGTGCCGCAGGGCGTTTCGCATCTTCTCTTCGCTGTAATCATGGCTGGTGTCGATGCGCATCTGCACATGTTTGAGCCAAGCGTCGATGTCCGCCAGCAGGTGATTTTGGTGGGCGATGCGAAACACCGGTTTGGGGCTGTTCGGCATGTCGCGCTCCGGCAACCCGAGTTCATCAATGAGGTGACGCCGGATGTGCTTCCACATCATGTCATAGCACACTTCAAAGCGTTGGATGACGGATTCTTGTATCGCCTCCCGGTCCAAGTAGTTCAACTCGGCGCGCGCACCCTGCGATTCCAAGTTGCGGTATTGCAACTCCAGATGGCGCAGAGATTTTTGCAGTTTGTCGTAGTTCATGCCGCTAACTCGCCGCGCTTTCGCAACGCTTCCAGCAGGAAACGAATATCATGGCGAAAAGGGTCGAGAATCGCAATCAATTTCTGCACGACTTCATCGAGGTAACTCTGCGCGGTGAGTTCGCGTTTTTTGCGGTAATCAAAAAATCGCTCCGCGTCCGGAATGAGACCGGCATCCGCGGCGAGGCGGAAACGGTTTTCAATGTCCATTGCGCGCAACTGGCCGGGGTCGGCGGCCTCTTGTTCCATTTGGCGCCGGAGTAAATTCATGGCGACATTATAGGTGACCCCAAAGGCCTGAATGGCGCCGCGCTCGAAGGAGCGTTTGAGTTTTTCATCATCGCCCCACGGCCGGGAGTCGAGAACTTGCAAACTCTCATCCAGTTGCCCGAGCGCCTTTTCCAGCGGTGTAATGTCAATTTTCATCGCCGCATTATAACCGCGCTTTACTTGTCCAGCGGGAAGTCGCGCGCTTCCGGATGGCGTTCTTGCAGTTGTTTCAGCAAAAAACGCATGTCCTGGGCGAAAGGATTGAGGATGGCGATTAACTGCCGCGATATTTCTTCGTTGTAGTTGTGCGAGGTGAGATTGCGCTTCTTACGGTAATCAAAGAAGCGCGCCACATCGGGAATAAGCCCGCTGTTTGCGGCGAGGCGAAAACGGTCTTCGATTCCCAAGGCGCTCAGTTTAGCGGGGTCGGGCGCGTCATGTTCCATTTGGCGGATGAGCAGACCGATGGCCACCCCGTAGGTGAAATCAAACGCTTGCACAGCGGCGCGTTCAAAAATGCGCTTGTGCCTCTCGTTGTCGCCCCACGCTTTGGCGTCGAGAAATTGCAAATTCTCATCCAATTCGCGCAGCGCCTTTTCCAGCGGTGTAATGTCAATTTTCATCGCCGCATTATAACCGCGCTTTACTTGTCCAGCGGGAAGCCGAGCGCTTTCAGGTTGGCGCGGATTTGCCGGTCGAGTTTCTTGCCCTCGGCCATTTGCGCGGCTAATTGCGCGGTCAGCGTTTTCATTTTGTCGGCAAACGGCACGCCGTCGTCTTCCGCCGCCGCGGCGCCGACATAGCGGCCGGGTGTGAGGACATAATCATGCCGCGCGATTTCCTCGGTGGCCACGGCCCTGCAAAAGCCCGGCGCATCGGCGTATTTACCCGCGCCTTTGTCGCCGCGCCAGGCGTGGTAGGCGCCGGCGATGCGCTGCACTTCGGCGTCGGTTAGTATGCGCTGGACTTTGGTCTCCATCTCGCCGCATTGGCGCGCGTCGATGAATAAAGTCTCACCTTTGCGCTTGCGAAATTTCGCGGCGGTTTTGCTGCGGCTGAGAAACCACAGGCAGGCGGGGATTTGCGTGGAGTAGAACAACTGCCCCGGCAGCGCCACCATGCAGTCCACCAAGTCGGCGTTGATGATGTTTTTGCGAATCGCGCTCTCGTCTTTCTGGCCGGACGACATGGAGCCGTT
>JAPPPS010000048.1 GCA_028817405.1 Gammaproteobacteria bacterium | reverse complement strand
AAAACTTTTTCGCCAAATTCAAAGATGGCGATGAGGTTGAAATTTACCATTTCAATTTAAGGAACAGGAACCCGGAGCGCGCCGAAACCTTCTGGAAGTGGTACTTCGGCCAATCCGGGATACAGGTTTCCCGGAAGGAAAACTACGATGTCATTCGTGAGAAAAATCCGTCAAATTAGACAAAGCGGACCACAGTTCCAACAGTGAACATGGGCAATTTGTCGATTACAATCCGCCCAAGGCATCGATGGGAGCGTGAAGTTCCGTTTGCTCCACCCCGATGCCCTATGAAAGCGGAGGTTGAACGAAGCGCATTGAATTCTCCATGGGTCATGATAACTTAAATGATGCAAAACATGCGTAACTTATTGATTATCAATGGCAAATCGTTATGTTTACCATTCTCGAATTTCGGATGCGAAATTCCGCCGCATTTTGCGCTTGTTTGCGCTGGATTTGAACGCCGTGCAAATCGCCGTCCTGACCCGCTTGAGCCGCGTTTCCATCAACCGCCACCTGACCGCGCTGCGCCAGCGCATGGCCCGGCTTTGCGAGCAAGCCGCGCCGATGAGCGGCGAGATTGAGGTGGACGAATCCTACTTCGGCGCGCGCCGCGCAAAGGGCAAGCATGGGCGCGGCGAGTGGGCGCGCGACGAGGCGCACATCAACGGCATCGAGGGCTTCTGGGACTACGCCAAGAGCCGCCTGTCAAAGTTCCGCGGCATGAACAAACGCACCTTTTATCTGCACCTGAAAGAATGCGAGTTCCGGTTCAATCACCGGCATGACGAGGGGTATGAAATCCTGCTGGAATCATGCCGGAAAAAGCCAATTAAGTTATCATGACCCTTGGTTTAACGGACCGCCAATCAGAACTGGAAGAGGTTGTTTGTGGACAGGGCGGCTGGTGGGTCGAGTTGAGAAACCGTAATGAGCAGGATAAAATGACTTGGAAACCGGCCAAAGGGTCACCGTCAACCTCAGCATCGGGGAGTATGTCATGAGAAAACTTGAAAAAATCACCATCAAGAACTTCAAGTCCATTCGCGACCAGACGCTGGAACTGAATTCGCTAAATGTGCTGATTGGCGCAAATGGGTCCGGAAAATCCAATTTGATTGAGGTTTTCCGCTTTCTTCACGAGGCCATTAATCAAAATTTGGCCGGCTACACCGCCAAAAAAGGCGGTGCTGATAATCTATTGCACATGGGGAGAAAAAATTCTCCCGATATGAAAATAAAAGTTGAATTTGGCGAAGGCGATAAATCCAACGCCTACGAACTCAAAGTTTTTGGGACTGATGAAAACGATCTCTACATCAGTTCCGAAACCGCCTTTTATCATGAAAGGAAAGAGTATCAGAGACCTTACGAACACCGAATTAGCGCGGGTTCTCACGAATCCCGCCTAAAGGGAGATTCGCATATTTCTGCACATCAGATTGCAGCGGATATTAGCAAATACAGGATTTACCATTTTCACGATACAAGTGAAACCGCTTCGGTCAAAAAATCCTGTCACGTTGAAGACTGCAGTTTTTTACGTCCGCAAGCGGAAAATCTTGCCGCATTTCTTAATTGGATGCAGAAAAAACATCCCGTACACTTTGCAAATGTACAAGATATCATAGCCCAGGTTGCGCCTTTCTTTGATGAGTTTGACCTGAAACCATCGCGCTTGAACAGCGACCAAATTTTCCTTGAATGGAAGGAAAGAGGTTGCGACGCCTATTTTAATGCAACTTCTCTTTCCGATGGGAGTTTGCGCTTTATATGCCTCGCGACTCTACTGATGCAGCCGGATATTCCTCCGCTTGTTCTGTTAGACGAGCCGGAATTGGGGTTGCATCCGGCGGCGGTTAAGTTGCTGGCCAACATGCTCATAAATGCATCTGTCCGGACACAAGTCATCGTTGCAACTCAGTCAACAACACTGGTCAACAATTTTGACACAGAGCATCTGTGGACCGTGGAACGAGAGGATAACGCGAGTGCGTTTCGCCATCTGAACAAAAATGACACAAAAGAGTGGATTGGCGAATACGCCCTTGGCGATCTTTGGGACAAAAACCTCCTCGGCGCCCGCCCATGAACAAGACTATCCTGATTCTCGTGGAGGGACAGACAGAAGAACGTTTCGTTAAGGACGTTCTCAATCCGGAACTGCCGGGCCTTTGGTTCGTGCCCACAATAGTGGTCACTAAAGAGGTAGTGTCCGGCCCAAATAAAAAAGGCGGAATGACTTCTTACGCGAAGTTCAAAAGGGATTTGTTTCGCCTGCTTAAAAATACGGACAAAATCATCACCACCATGGTTGATTATTATCGTCTTCCCGATGATTTTCCCGGAATGGAGAATCGCCCGGAAAACGCATCTCCAGAAGATCGAGTTACTCATGTGGAGCAACAGATTTGTCTTGACCTCAGCAAGCCAAAAAACTTTCTCCCTTACCTCTCTCTCCATGAGTTTGAGGCGTGCTTGTTTTCTTCCTCCACGGCTCTGCCAGAAACCGTAATCGCAACACATCCCCAAGAGGAAAAATTCCGCAAAATGTGTGAGGCGGTGGAGACGCCGGAAATGATGAATGAACGCCCAAACCAATCCCCCTCAAAAAGAATTTTAAGTATTTTTCCGGAATACAATAAGGTGATACACGGGTCTACGGCGGCGAAGCGCATCGGTTTGGAAAACATCCGGCGGGCATGTCCGCATTTTGATTCATGGTTGCACAACCTGAAAAAAATGGCAAAACCAAATGTATAACTCAGTGCCGGTTCCATCGATTAAAAATGTGCATGGAGTCCACCGCTAAAACGGCAACTTCAGGTTCGGCCGGGCGTTCAGCAGCAAGCGGCGGAATCGTGATTGAATTTTTTTCAGTTGCGATTGGTCACCGGCTTCGAAACGCATGATGACGGCGGCCGAGGTGTTGGATGCGCGGATGAGGCCGAAGCCGCGGGCGAAGTCGACGCGGATGCCGTCGATGGCGGTGACTTCGCCGTCTTCGAATTGCCCGCCGGCGGTTAATTCGCGCGCCAACTCCGCGACTAATTCGTGGTGCGCGCCTTCCGCCATGTCGATGCGCAACTCCGGAGTGTTGCAGGTGTCCGGCAAGGCGGCGAACACTTCGGCCGGGTCGCGTTGGTCGGCGGCGAGCAACTCGCACAGGCGCGCGCCGGCGTAGATGGCGTCGTCGAATCCGCCCCACCGGTCGGCGAAGAACAAGTGGCCGCTCATCTCGCCGGCCAGCGGCGCGCCGCTTGCGCGCAGCGCGTCTTTGATGAACGAGTGGCCGGTTTTGCACATGGTGGCGACGCCGCCGGCGGCCGCGATGGCGCGCGGCAGAAGTTGCGAGCATTTGACATCGAACAGGATTTCCGCGCCGGGGTTTGCGGACAACACTTGCGCGGCGAATAGCAGCATCAAGCGGTCGGGCCAGATAATTTCGCCGCCGCCGGACACCACGCCGAGGCGGTCGCCGTCGCCGTCGAACGCCATGCCGAAGTCGGCGCGATGGGCGGCCACCGCGGCGGTTAAATCGCGCAGGTTTTCCGGGCGACCCGGGTCCGGGTGGTGGTTGGGGAACGCGGCGTCGACGGCGCAGAACAACTCCACCACTTCGCAGCCCAAGTCGCGGAACACCTGCGGCGCGACCACGCCGGCCGCGCCGTTGCCGCAGTCGACCACGACTTTCAACCGGCGCGCCAACTGGATGTCGGCGGCGATTTTTTGCCGGTACGCGGGCAGCGGGTCCTCTTGGCGGAGCACCGGGGCCGCGGGGGCGACATTACCGTCGGCGGCATTACCGTCAGCCGAATCGGGGGGAAAGTCGCCGTCGCCATCACCGTCACCATCGCGGCCGCCATCACCGTCACCATCGCCATCGATGATGCGCTGTTTGAGTTTCTGGATGGCGTCGTCGAACAGGGTGACGCCGCCGGCCATCATTTTCAGGCCGTTGTCCGGCGGCGGGTTGTGGCTGGCGGTGACCGCCACGCCGTTGCCGCCGCGCGCGGCCGCGGTTGCATACAGCACCGGCGTCGGCGCCAGGCCGATGTCCAGCACATCGCAGCCGCCGGCCATGAGTCCGCGCGCCAGCGCATCCGCCAGTTCCGGCCCGCTGGCGCGGCCGTCGCGGGCGATGACGAATTCCGGGCGGCCGATGCCGCGGTTTTTACCGTCACCGATGCTGGCACCGTCACCGTCACCGTCACTGGCGCCGCGGCCGCCGGCACCGTCACCGACACCGTCGCCACCACCGTCACCACCACCGTCACCCCGCCGCGCCTCCACCCCAAGCGCGCGCCCAACGCGCGCGACCAAGTCCGCGGTCAAGTCGCTTCCGGCCGCGCCGCGAATGTCGTAGGCGCGGAATAGGTGGTGGGGAAATTCCGCGCCGGCCGCATCCGGCGAGTCGCGCCGGCCGCCGCGCCGCGCGGTCATGCCTTGTGAATGGCGCGGCCCGCGACCGCGAGCGCCGCCTCGTGCACCGCCTCGGACAGCGTGGGATGGGCGTGGATGGTGC
>JAPPPS010000064.1 GCA_028817405.1 Gammaproteobacteria bacterium | reverse complement strand
GTCGGCGAAATGCTCATCGCGGCCGCCGACCGCGCCGGCATCTACATCCCGCGGTTCTGCTACCACGAGAAATTGTCGGTGGCCGCCAACTGCCGCATGTGTTTGGTCGAGGTCGGCCATGCACCGGAACCGTTGCCGCCGTTGCCGGCCCCAGCGACCCCAGGCGAGTCGCCGGCCGACGAATCGCCGGCCGATGCCGAACAAACCAACCCGCCGCCCATTCCGCGCGAGAAACTCCGCCTCGCGCCCAAGCCGCTGCCGGCCTGCGCCACGCCGGTGACCGACAACATGGTGGTTTTCACCCGCTCCAAATTGGCGCGCGAGGCGCAGCAGGGCACGCTGGAATTCCTCCTCATCAACCACCCGCTGGACTGCCCGGTGTGCGACCAAGGCGGCGAATGCCCGCTGCAAGACCAGGCGCTCGGTTACGGCAACGACGACTCGCGCTTCCTGGAGAACAAACGCGCGGTGGCCAGCCCGGACCTCGGGCCGCTGGTGGCGACCGAAATGACCCGGTGCATTCACTGCACGCGTTGCGTCCGGTTCGGCGAGGAAGTCGCCGGGGTGATGGAACTGGGCTTTCCGGGTCGCGGCGAGGCCGCGCACATCGCCACCTTCCTCGGCCGCTCGGTGGACTCGGAAGTGTCCGGCAACATCATCGATTTATGCCCGGTCGGCGCGCTGACTTCCAAGCCGTACCGCTTCGCCGCGCGCGCCTGGGAGTTGGAAAACCACCACGGTATCAGCCCGCACGACTGCGTCGGCGCGAATCTCACGGTGCAAACCCTGCGCGGGCGGGTCGAACGCGTCCTTCCGCGCGACAACCCGCAAGTCAACGAATGCTGGCTCGCCGACCGCGACCGGTACAGTTACGAGGCGGTCAACAGCGACCGGCGACTGCGCGCGCCGATGCTGAAACAAGACGGGCGGTGGCGGGAAGTGTCGTGGGAAGCGGCGCTGCAATTCACTTGCGACGGAATTAAAGCGGCCGTTGGTGGCGGGGGCGGCGGCGGGGCCGGTGGTGGCGGCGCCGGCGGCGACGGTTTTGGCGCGCTGGCCGGTTATACCTCGACCATCGAGGAATATTTTCTCCTTCAAAAATTGGCGCGCGCGCTCGGCGGCAACCACATCGACCACCGCCTGCAGCAGTGCGATTTCAGCGACGACTCGGCCGCGCCGGCGTTCCCGGCCTCGGAACTACCCATCGCCGGTTTCAGCCGCGTACGCGCGGCGCTGCTCATCGGCTCGAACCTGCGCAAGGAGCAGCCGCTGCTGGCGTTGCGGTTGCGCGCCGCGAGCCGGCGCAGCGGCGGAAACGGCGCGCGCATTGGCGTCATCAATCCGCTGGAGTACGCGCAGAATTTCGCCACCGAGAAGTTGCCGCCGGCCGGCGCGGGCCTGGCATCGGCGGTGGCCGCGTTTGCGGTGCAGGTGGCGAAAGCCGGCGGCGCGGCCATGCCCGGCGAAATCAAGCATTGGGCTGACCTGGCGGCGGATGCCAACCCCGCGGCCGCGCAACGCATGGCGGCGGACTTAATTAAGGCCCGCGAGGCCGGCGACACTGCCGGCGACGGCGGCGGCGACGGTGCCGGTGCCGGCGGTGACGGTGCCGGCGGCGTAGTCATCCTCGGCGCGCTGGCGCAGCAGCACCGTCAGGCCGCGGCCATCAAAGCCATCGCGCAGTGGATTGCGGAGGCCGCGGGCGCAAAGTTGGCGGTACTGCCGCCGGGCAATTCCGCGGCCGCGTGGTGGGCCGGCTGCGTGCCGCACCGCGCGCCGGGGGGGGCGGCCGCGGGCGGCCGGCCGGGCTTGAATGCGGCCGACATGCTGCGCGAACCGCGCCGCGCGTATCTCCTGCTGGATGCCGACCCAGTGCTGGACGGCATCGACGGCGCGGCCGGTTCGCGGGCCTTGCAACGCGCCGATTTTGTCGCCCGAATTACCGCCTACCGCGGCGGCCCCGCGGATGATGCCGCCGATGTTCTGCTGCCGATGGCGGCGTTCACGGAGACCGCCGGCGTTTATCTCAACTGCGAGGGGCGGGCGCAGCGCGCCGCGGCCGCGGCCCGGCCGCTCGGAGATGCGCGCCCGGCGTGGAAAATCCTGCGCGTGTTGGGGAATTTCCTCGACCTGCCGGGCTTCGATTATGTGTCGCTGGACGAGGTGAATGACGACATTCCGCACTTCGAAGGGACACCGTCCGCGCGCATCGACTCGCGCAAAATTCCACCGCGGCCGGAGACGGTGAGGGTGGCCACGGCGGACACCGTCGATGGCGATGGCGCTGGCGATGGCGCCGGCGATGGCCATGGGGATGGCGCCGGCGACGCCGGGGCCGGCAACGGCGCGGCCGCGGTAATTCGCGCGCAACGCCTACTGGATATGCCGATGTACCGCGGCGATGCGACCGTGCGCAACGCCGATGCGCTGCAGTTGACCGCCGACAATCCGCGCCCGGCCGCGCGCATGAACGCCGCCATCGTCGCCCGCCTCGGCCTCGACGACGGCGACCGGGTGACGGTTGCAAACGGCGACGGTGAAATCCAGTTGCAGATGCGCGTTGATGCGCGCTTGCCGGACGGTTGCGTGTATGTGCCGGCCGGCCACGCGCAAACCGCGCCGCTCGGCGGGGCCGGGCCGGTGACGGTGACCGCAGTGGAGGCGACGGCGGCGACGGTGAAACGGGCGCCGGATACGGTCGCCGAGTCCGCCGAGTCCGCGCCAACCGCGACCGCACCGGCGACCCCGGCAGCAACAAAACGCCCGCCACTCGCGGCCGTGGAGTCGCCGCCGGCCGCGCCAACCCCCACGCAACCCCCGGCCGGCCCCGCGCCATGAGAGACCTGTTCTTCCACCTGACCGCGTTCCTGCCGCACGGCTTGCAGGAGACGCTGTGGGCGCTGGCGAAAATCACCGCCATCGTCGCGCCGCTCATGGGCTGCGTCGCGTATTTCACTTTCGCCGAGCGCAAACTCATCGGCTACATGCAAATCCGCGTGGGGCCGAACCGCGTCGGCCCGCGCGGCTGGCTGCAGCCGATTGCGGACGCGCTGAAACTGATGTTCAAGGAAATCGTGGTGCCGCGCCGCGCCAACAAGCGCCTGTTCCTGCTCGCGCCGGTGCTGTCGATTGCGCCGGCGCTGGCCGCGTGGGCCGTGATTCCATTCACCGACCACTTGGTGCTTGCCGATATCGACGCCAGTCTGCTGTACATCCTGGCGCTGACTTCGCTCGGCGTGTACGGCGTCATCGTGGCCGGCTGGGCCTCCAACTCCAAATACGCGTTCCTCGGCGCGCTGCGTTCGGCGGCGCAAATCGTGGCGTATGAAATCGCCATGGGCTTCGCGCTGGTCGGCGTTTTGATGGTGGCCGGCAGTCTCAACCTGCGCGACATCGTGCTCGGCCAGAGCGGCAGTTTCTGGCATTGGTACTGGCTGCCGCTGCTGCCGCTGTTCCTGGTGTATTTCATCTCCGGCGTGGCCGAGACCAACCGCGCGCCGTTCGATGTCGCGGAAGGCGAGTCGGAAATCGTGGCCGGCTTTCATGTGGAATACTCCGGCATGGCGTTCGCGGTGTTCTTCCTCGCCGAATACGCCAACATGATTTTGATTGCGGCGTTGACGGTGTTGATGTTCCTCGGCGGCTGGCTGCCGCCGCTGGACTTCGCGCCGTTTACCTGGGCGCCGCCGCTGCTGTGGTTCGGCGTCAAAACTTCGCTGGTGGCGTTTTTGTTTTTATGGTTTCGCGCCACCTTTCCGCGGTACCGCTACGACCAGATTATGCGCCTCGGCTGGAAGGTTTTAATCCCGGTGACTTTGGTGTGGATTGCGGTCATCGGCGCGGCGAAGTTTTACACCCCGTTCGGCGCGTTCTTTTCCTGAGCGCCGGCGTTGATTCAAACCGGAGAACGGCATGGGCATCGACCTTAAACAGTGGTACAAAACTTTCACGCTGAAAGAATTGCGGCGCGGCCTGTGGGTGACCGGGCGGCGGCTGTTCAGTCGCAAAATCACCTTGATGTACCCGCAGGAAAAAACCCCGAAGTCGCCGCGCTTCCGCGGTCTGCATGCGTTGCGCCGCTACCCCAACGGCGAGGAACGGTGCATCGCCTGCAAACTCTGCGAGGCGGTGTGCCCGGCGTTGGCCATCACCATCGACTCCGAAGAGCGCGCCGACGGCACGCGCCGCACCACGCGCTACGACATCGACTTGTTCAAGTGCATCTACTGCGGCTTCTGCGAGGAAGCCTGCCCGGTCGACTCCATCGTCCTCACCGACATTCACGAGTTTCACATGGAAGAAAACGGCGAGCGGTGGGTCAACAAACAACGCTTGCTGGACATCGGCGACCGTTACGAATCCGACATCGCGGCCGCGCGCCAAGCGGATGCGGCATACCGGTAACGGCGCGCTCAATAAGACGACCATGTCGATGAAAAAGAACACGCTGTACTACGGCGACTGTTTGGAAGTGATGGAAGAATTCGACGACCGCAGCGTCGATTTGATTTATCTCGACCCGCCGTTCAACAGCAAAGCCGACTACA
>JAPPPS010000105.1:80047-84712 GCA_028817405.1 Gammaproteobacteria bacterium | reverse complement strand
CCACCCAAAACCGCGTTGTTTTTAATTCAAGCACGGGCCGGTTTGCCGGCGATTTACCGTTGCTTGAAACACCGGCCGCATATCTTGCTGTCGTACCGCGAGCAAACCGCGGACACAACGATTTACGCGCCGAATACGACTTGGACCTCGGGGCGCAACCAACTCATCGAACATGTCAAGACGCGCGGTTTGCGATATGACTGGTATGTATTCCTCGACGAAGATGTCGTGTTCGCCGGCATGAGTCAGCGCGCCGGCTTCGAGATGTTTGTTTCCATTTTGTCCGCCGTCGACGCCGCCATCGTCACCATCGCCAAAGGCGACTACAACCGTCGCAACAATCAGGAGCGGTTAAACGGCATCGTGCCGGCCGCGTTATGCAAAAGGGGCGTGGAAAATCCGCGGTGGGAATTGCAAAGTGTGGATTGGTTTGACGGTTTATTCAACGCCTTCTCCCGCGCCGCGTTTTATGATGAACGCCTGCTACCGTACGAGACCAAATTCGACCATGAATCATGGTGGGCATCGCAGTTCATCGCCATCTTGCGCGCCAATCATTGTTACCGCAACCGCATCGTGCAGTGCAACCACTTGAACGCGCGCAACACCCAATACTCGGATTATCCGCGCGGCTTTAGCGTCTTCGGCATCGCCTGCCGGCATGCGTTATCGCAACTCGGCGTTGACAGCGTAGACATGAGCGCGGGCCTGGAAGTCAAAGCAAACGCGCGTTATGCCAAACCGTGGTTGTTCAACGCGCGCCGCCGCATGTTCACCGTCACCGAGCGCGCGCGGCGGTTTTTGTATGGCGGCCGGGGGGGGGGGGGTGACCAACCGACTCATTAAACCACTCATCAAGCGGTTTCTGAATCGATAAAACGCGGCGGTCGAAACGCGAGCGGCGAATCGCCGGCGACGGTTATGCATCGCGCGCCGGGCGTTGCGCGCTACCCCTCCCGGTTAGGCAAACGCGCGCCGAAGTGGTAAAAGCCGGCGCCGCAAACCACCGCGTATACATTGGTGGGAACGGCTCCGCCCGCGGCCTGCAGCGACGCCAATTCGTCGTCGCCGAGCAAGTGGCCGCTGAGGTGCGGCAGCGCGACATAGCATTTGTCGGCGGTGTTGAAAACGGCTTTGACTTCGACTTCTTCCGGCAGCGCCGGGAAGGCCTCGCCGTGCGCGTCGCCGATTTCGGCGCACAGGTCGCGGTAGGCGGCGCGCGGGTCGGCGCGGTATTTGCTGCGCACGGCCGGGTCGCTCATGGCCGAAAATGCGTCTTGGACTTGCTGGCTGTTCATGCTGCGCCTCTTAAGTGACGAATGCGGGGGGAAGTTAACCGCGCGCGGCCACCGCGGCAAGAGAATTTTTGCGCCGTTCAGCAACCCGCGTTATACACTCGCGATGGCGCTGCGACGGGGGCGATGGCGCTGCGACGGGGGCGATGGCGGGGGCGACGGGGGCGGCGCGACAGTAGCGACTCGACAGTGGCGACGCGACAGCATCGCCGCGACTCAATACCGCGGCTCATACATCATCGCCCGAATCGATTCGCGCGCATCAGCCGGGCGCGGCGCGTCGGTCAAGTTCGCGTCCCACGCATGCGCGGCCACCGCGGCCGCGATACCGAGCGACACTTCGCGGATGTTCGCCAGCGGCGGATACAACGAGCCGCGCTGCAAGTCGGCGTCGGCGACCGCGTCCGCCAACTCGCGCGCCGCCACCAAGAACACGCTGTCCGGCACGCGCGCGGCGCGGCATGCAATCAAGCCTAAGCCGACGCCGGGGAAGATGTACGCGTTGTTGCCTTGGCCGGGATGCAAGGTTGCGCCGCCGATGGTCACCGCAGCGAACGGACTGCCGCTGGCGAAAATCGCGCGGCCGTCGCTCCATTGATACGCCTGCTCGGCCGAGCATTCGGCGCGCGCGGTGGGGTTGGACAGCGCGAACACCGCGGGGCGCGCGTTGATGCTCGCCATCTTTCCGATGAGTGCGCGGGTGAAAGTCGCGGGCGCGCCGGTGGCGCCGATGAGGACATGCGGGCGGTGCGCGTCCAACGCTTCGCCGATGCTGTGCGCCGGCAAGTCATGCGCGAACGGGCGGGTGAACCGCGCCAGGTCGTCGCGCGCGCCGCGCACCAATCCGCCGCTGTTGAAGAACCACAGTCGCCGCCGCGCTTCCGACTCGGACACGCCGCGCTCAACCAACGCGCGCGCCAACATCGAGCCGATGCCGACCGCGGCCGAGCCGGCGCCGATAAACACGAACCGCAAGTCGGCGAAGTCGACGCCGGAGATGCGCGTGGAGGCGTACACGCCGGCCAACACCACCGCGGCCGTGCCTTGGATGTCGTCGTTGAAACAAAACGCGCGCGGTTGGTACTTTTCCAGCAACTCGAAAGCGTTGGCGGCGGCGAAGTCCTCGAACTGAATCAAAACCCCGGGCCACGCATCCTGCGCCGCGCGCATGAACTCATCGAATAAAGAAAAGTACGCGTCGCCGCGCAAACGCGGGGCCGGGGTGCCGAGGTACATCGGGTCGGCCAACAGTTCTTGGTTGTCGGTGCCGACATCAAACATCACCGGCAAACACTGCCGCGGTTCAATGCCGGCGCAAGCGCAATACAAACTCAACTTGCCGATGGGGATTCCCATGCCGCTGGAGCCTAAGTCGCCGAGGCCGAGGATGCGCTCGCCGTCGGTGACCACGATGATGCGGATGTCTTGGTGCGGCCAGTTGTCGAAGATTTGGCGGATAGAACCGCGGTCGCCGGCGGTGACATAAAAACCTTTCTCGGTGCGGAAGATGTTGGCGAATTCTTTGCATGCCTGGCCGACCGTGGGGGTGTAAATCAGCGGCATGACTTCCTCGATGTTGTCAATCACCAAACGATAGAACAACCGTTCGTTGCGGTCCTGCAACGCCGACAAGAAAATGTACTTTTCAATCGCGTGTTGCTTGCGCCGCATGTTGGTCAGCACGCGCTTCAACTGACTCTGCATGCTGCCGGCGCGCGCCGGCAACAAACCGCGCAAACGGTACCGCGCGCGCTCCTCGGCGGTAAACGCCGTGGACTTGGTGCGCGCGGCATCGCGCAACAAGTCAATGCCGGTGGGTTCGGATGTTTTCATGGTCGCGGCGTTGGTGGCGTTGGTCGATGGCGGGAGTTTATCATTTCGGTTCGAGAATTTTGTGGTAGAGTTCCCCGCGCACAGGCGGAGACAGCCATGAAAACCACCCAAACAATTCACACCGCGGCTGACTTGACCGGCCTGGCGGCGCGCATCGACCGCTTTTTGCCGCAGACGCAGTGCGCGGAATGCGGCGAACCGTCGTGCCGCGCATACGCCGAGGCGGTGGCGGCGGGCGACGCCGACATCGACCGTTGCCCGCCCGGCGGCGCGGCGACTGTCGCGGCGTTATCTCGTTTGCTCGGCCGGCCGGCGGTCGATTCACCGTCGCCGCCGACATCGCCGAAGTCGCCGGCAACAACTGAATCACCGGAAACACCGTCGCCGCGCCCGCCGTTGCAGTTGGCGTTCATCCGCGAGGAAGCGTGCATCGGCTGCAAACTCTGCATCGCAGCTTGCCCGGTGGATTGCATCATCGGCGCGGGCAAATTGATGCACACGGTCATCGCCGCGGCATGCAGCGGCTGCCGGTTGTGCCTCGCGGTCTGCCCGACCGACTGCATCGACATGGTCGCGCCGCCGCCCGGCTATGCGGCCGGCGCGCCGAGCCTGTGGCGCGAATTCAGCCACGCGCAAGTGGGCGAGTTCCGCCGCCGCGCGGAGATGAAACGCGAACGCGATGCCGCCCAACAAACGCGGCGCGAACAGCAAGCGATGCAACGCCGCCGCGACGCCATGCGCGCCGAAATCCGCGACGCGGTGGCGCGCGTCCGCCGGCGACAAGCGCAAGCCGGGCGGCGATTCGTTAGCGCGCCGATGCCGCATGATTCGCCCGCGTCACCGGCGCAACCTTCGACAACGCCACCGTCGTCACCGTCGCAACCGTCAACAACGCCATCGTTATCACCGTCGTCACCGTCACAACCGTCGTCACCACCGTCACCAACACCGTCACAGTCACAGTGAACACCCGCGCCAAAAAGCCCACGCCCGCCCCCGCCGCGCACCCCCGCACCATTCGCGCGATGTTCAAACGCCTGCGCGCCATCGACCCCGCGCCGACCACCGAACTGCATTACGCGTCGACATTCGAACTCTTGGTCGCGGTCATCTTGTCGGCGCAGGCTACCGATGTGTCGGTCAACCAAGCCACCGCGAAACTCTACCCGCTCGCCAACACCCCGCGCGCGTTGCTCGCGCTCGGCCCCGCCAAACTCAAACGCCGCATCAAAACCATCGGCTTGTATAACAGCAAAGCCGAGAACATTTTGAAGACCTGCAAGTTGCTGCTCGACCGCCACGCCGGCGAAGTGCCGAACAGCCGCGAACAACTCGAAGCGCTGCCCGGCGTCGGCCGCAAAACCGCCAATGTCATCCTAAACACCGCCTTCGGCAAACCGCTCATCGCCGTCGACACGCATGTGTTCCGCGTCTCCAACCGCACCGGCATCGCCCCCGGCAAAGACGCGTTGGCGGTGGAACGCGCCCTGCACAAAACCGTGCCGGATGAATTCAAACAACACGCCCACCACTGGCT
>JAPPPS010000105.1:0-79873 GCA_028817405.1 Gammaproteobacteria bacterium | reverse complement strand
CCGCTCAGCCGCGCACCCGGCGCATCCCATGCATCGATTACTTCCCCGTGAGAGCGGCTTGCAGATTGCCGCGGTAGTCGCCACGCGCAACCGCGCGGATTTATTGGCCGAGCGCGCGCTGGCGTCCGTGGCCCGGCAAGCGCGGCCGCCGGATTTTCTCATCGTGGCGGACGATTCTGACGCGCAAGAGCGGCCGCGCAACGCGGAAATTGTCGATGCGCCGGCGTTGCCGGCGACGAAGCGCGTCTACTTGGGCAACTACCGCACGCCGGGCGCATGCGGCGCATGGAATACCGCGCTGGCGTGGCTGCTGGCAACGGCGCGCGACTGTTTCGTCGCCATTTTGGATGACGACGATGCTTGGGACCCAACCTATTTGGCGCGATGCGAAGCGGCGGTGTTGGCGCATGGTCTGGACATGGCGGCGGCCGGTCTGGTGTTCCACAAAACCGCCGCCGATGCCGGACTGTTTTTGTCGCCCCCTGAATCCTTGAACGCGGACGATTTTCTCACCGGCAACCCGCATATCCAGGGCTCCAATCTTTTTGTGCGGTTGACCACATTGCTGGAGGCCGGCGGTTTTGACGAGGGGTTGCGCAGCACCACCGACCGCGACTTGTGCATCCGTTTGGCTGACTTGGGAACGCTGCGCTACGCCGCGCTTGCCGAACATTTAGTCCATCACTACGCCGAGCCGAATCGGCCGCGCCTCTCCACCCCCGGAACCGATGCCAAGCGCGCGGGCTTGGCCGCTTTTTACCGCAAATACGGCGCGCGGATGACCGATGGCCAGCGCAAGGTGTTCATGCAACGCTGCCGCGACCGATTTAACTGCGACCCCGCATCGCCGCCGGCAAATTCCCCGCAAACGCCGCTTCATCCGGCCCCGGACCGTCCCGGCGGCCGGCTGCTCCTTCTGGTCGGCGCAATCACCTCGCCGGATGTCAGTCAAGTGGCGCAACTGATGGGCGACCTCATCACCCATTACCGGCCCCGGCGCGACCTTGACCTCCGGGTGTTGCTGCTGGAAAACGGCGGCGCGGATGCGGCGGCGCGGGCGGCGTTGCAAGATGTCATCGCCGATGCGGCCGGGCGCGGGTTGGCGGTGTCGCTCATCGACTTGGAACAGCAAGCGGCGGACCGCGCCGGCGCGGTCAACAGCATCCGCAGCATCGCGCGCAGCCGGACGCTTCTGCAACGGCATCTCTACCGGGCGGCCCGAGAACTGCCCGATGCGGTGGTGTGGATTGTGGACGACGACTGCCGGGTGGACGGTGACCATGCGCTCGACCACATCAAACGCTTTTGGCATGCCGGCGGGGAAATTGTCCTCGGCATGGTAACCGGCGCGCCGCCGCTGCCGTTTTTGTCTTGCGTGCGCACGCAGTTGGTTGACCTCTATCACAACCTGGAACATCTCGCGCGCTTGTCGCCGGATGCGCCGTATCCGGACCGTGGCGGTGAAAATGCCGCGGCGCGGCGGCGCAACCAAAACTATTACTACGACTTGTCACGCCGCGAGACCAGCCATCTGGAATCGCCTTTCTGGTATGAGCCGGCCGGCGCCACCGTAGGCGCGGTCTTTGCCGAAATGGTCGGGGCCTTGCCGGGCATATTAAGCGGTGTGCAGGTTTTCCGTCCATTGGTTGTCGATGACTCGGCGCTGGTTGACCCCGTGGCCGGCGCATTGCCTTCGGTGCACCGCGGCCCCACCACTTTCGTTTTTGACCCGGAGGCCTTGCGCGATTTCCCCAATGCGGTTCCGACTATGGAAGACGCGGACTTGCGCCGCAGCGATATGGTTTGGTGTTTGCTCAACCGACATGCCGGCGGCCGGCGGGTGGTGCAGGCGCCGCTGCTGGTCCGCCAGCAACGCAAAGCGGGCGACCGGGATGCCGGTTTGGACGGCGACAAGTTGACCGCCGACATGCGCGGTTATGCGCTTTATTCGTGCATGCGCGATGTGTTCGAGCGCAAGGTTGAACGGCGCGCGCACGATTCCCTTCCGACTCATGGACCGGCGTTGCTGCACTTTGACCGCGACGACATGATTCTGGCGCTCGGCCGGTTTCGCAAATATCTGCATGAAAGAATGAACGCTTTTGCGCTGAGTTACTTTCGCATTCTCGGCTTGCTGAAAAGTTTTGACCGATACATAAACGAAACGCGGCGCGCCGATTACTGGTGGCTGGCGGATGAAAAATACGCCGACGCGGCGGACACGTTGCGGCGGTTTGTAACGGGGACGCGGCGCGTCTACGCCGCATTTGACATCGATGATTTCCGCCGCCGAATTGCGCCCGGCAACGACGATATGGCGCGGGTTCGGGAATACCTTAACGCTCTCCCGCTTATCATCGAGCGGCATCGCGCCGACTGTCAGTTGTCCGCGGAACAGTTGTTCGCGCAAGCCGCCGATTTCATCCGCCGCGAATTTGAAACCGGCGAACTGCGCCGACTTGGCATCGGCTGCGAGGGCGTTGTTCTCACCGACGGTGAGATGACCTACAAATATTTCCATGAACGGGGCCGGCGAAACAAACGGGACCGCGGCGCGTTCATCGCTTTCCTCGAGTCGCAAGCCGGCAAATGGCGCGGATACGCCACGCTGTATCCGATTGTGCAAGTGCGCCGCCGCGCGGATGAGACGGTACTGGTCTATCCGTTTGAGCGCGGCGCGCCTTACGCCGGCGGACATTTGGACGGCATTCTGCAGTTTTTGCGCGAGTGCCGCGCCGCCGGCATCGTCTGCAACAATGTGCATCCCGACAACTTCATCGTGGTCGACGGCGGTTTGAGACTGGTGGACTACGGCGCCGACATCATGCCTTTCACCGAAGACCGGTTCCTGCGCATGTGCCGCCGGGCGTTTCTGATGTACAGATTCCATGACTGGAGCGATTTGCGGCAAGTCATGCGGCGCGCGCTGCGCGATGACGACCTGCCGCATCTCGCCGGGTTCGCCCATTTTCTGCGCGCACTTGCGCCCCAAGACGAGAAAGCGCAACTGGACCGCCAACTTCTGGACACCGTACTCGCCGGCGCGCCGGCCGCCGTTTTTGATTACGGTTGCGGCAAGGGGAAACTGTCCGAGGCGATGGCCGGCCGGGGATTGCAAGTAACCGCTTACGACATCGACGATGCGGTCATCCGCCGCTGTCGTTCGCATGGCGGCACGGTTCGTTATCTGGACGCCGCCGAATTCTTCGCGCCGGGTGACGAACAGGATAAGGTGCCGGCGCAGTTTGATGCGGTCGTGTGCAGTTTGGTACTGTGCAACATCGAGGCGCCGGGAACGTTCGATGCGGTCCTTGCCGATTTGCGGCGGCTGGTGACCGAGCGCGGGCGTGTCATCGTCGCGGTCTGCAACCCGTTTTGCACTTTCGCCGGCGACAAACTTCACCGTCGCCATCCGCCCGCGGATGCCGCTTATGATTCGGTCTTTGTCTACCGCAAGGACATGCCCGCCACCGGGCGGTCGCGCCGCGATGTTCACCGGCCGTTGCATTTTTACACTCGGGCGTTTCTGCGCGCCGGGTTAGTTGTGGAGCAAGTGCGGGAGACGCGCGGCGCGGACGCCGCTCGTTTGTGGCCGGTGTCCAACTTTTTGGTCTTCGACTTGCGCCCGGCGCCGCTCGCGCGCGACCGGGTCTCGCTGCTGATAAAAACCTGCTACATGGAATGGCGCGCCATCGAGCGACTGGTCAGGCATAAAGTGGGCCAGTTGGCGGTGCCGGGCGGATTCTTGGAAGTGTTGGTCGTTGTGGATTGTCGGCGCGACGGTTTTTTGCGCCAGTATGATGCCGCCGACCCGGCCGCCCACCACGCCGCGATGCGCCGCCTTCTGGACGATGGCGTTGTGGATAAAGTCATCTACGCGCCCGAGGATGCGGCCACGGTAACCGCCACTTACCGCCGGTGGTTTGGCGCCGATGCGGCTGAGACGCATGCCGCCAACGGCCAGCAGATTTTCGCCACGCTGTACGGTTTTGACGCTTGCCGCGGTGATTATGTGCTGCACATGGACAGCGATATTCTCATCGGCCGCGCGCCCCGCGCGCATGATTATTTGGCCGAGATGATTGGCGTTCTGAAACAACATCCCCGCGCGTTGTTTGTTGCGCTCCCGGTGCCCGGCGCGGCGAAACCGTATACGCCGGCCGGCCGCGACGGCCGGCCATGGGGAGTGGACCCGCGCTGCGGCATGTTCGACCGGCGACGGTTGAATGCGGCGCGGCCGTTGCCCAACGAAGTCGGCAATGACGGCCGCTGGCAACTGGCATGGCATCGCGCCTGCAACCGCTTCATCGCCGATTCGGATTTCCGCGCCTACCGCGGCGGTGACCCGCGCACATTTTTCATCTGCGTACCTAACGAAGAAAAAACTACAGTCGACCGACTCTTCCGGGTCATCGACCGCATCGAGCAAGGTTTCTGTCCGCCGTGCCAAACGGGCTGCGTTGAACTCACCGGCGGCGATTTGGAATGGGCCGGCCCGAAGCGCAACGAGCCGTATATTTTCATCATCTGCGGGCGCAATGTGGAGGCCGGGCGGTTTCGCCGCTGTTTTGATTCACTGCTGAGCCAGAGCGAGACCGACTGGGGGGCGGTGATTGTGGACGATGCATCAGACAACGGTTTGGGCGACTATATCGACCATCTGATTGCGCCCCATCGCGACCGCGTCACCTTCATTAGAAACACGCAGCGGCGACGGACGCTGCACAACACTTGGGATGCGATTGTCAATTTTTGCGGCGACCCGCAGAGCGTTATTGTCACGGTAGACGCCGATGATGCGCTCATCGGCCGCCATGCGCTGGCACGGGTGCGGCGCGAATACGATGCCGGCGCCGATGTCACCGTCGGCTCGATGCTGCGGCTGGACAAGGAGACGGTCTACATCCCGGACTTCAATAACCCCCGTGGCAACCGCGGCGGCAATGTCTGGCAGCACTTGCGCACCTTCCGCAAGTATTTATTTGACGCCATCGATGCGGATGATTTGAAGCGCAACGGCGACTGGATTGACCCGGCGACGGATTGGGCTTTTATGCTGCCCATTATCGAGATGGCGCGCCGCCCGGCGCACATACCCGACTTGCTTTATCTCTACGAGCCGGCCGCGCCGATTAGCGCCGCCACCCGGCGAGAGCGCGAGGCCGTCATTCGTCACTTGGTCGCCCGGCCGCGTTATCTGCCGGTGGATTCGCCGCGCTCTTCGAAACACCCGCTTGACCGCAACCGGTAGCGTTTTTTAATCCCGGCCACCGGTTACGATTCCGACTCGCCGCTGTCGAACATCCGCCGCGCCGTCCGTCTTCGTATCCCCGCGTCGCTTATTTATATTCCTCCAACGCCACCGGCCTGCGGTTTTCGTCTACGCATACGTAGGTGTAGGTCGCTTCCGTTACTTTCATGTGACGCGTTGAGGTTTGTTTGCGGCGCACCCAGGTTTCTATGTGCACCGACAGCGAGGTGGTGCCGGTGTGTTTCAGTTTGCAGTAGCAACTCACTTGGTCGCCGACGAATACCGGCCGATGGAAGTTCATGCCTTCCACGGCCACCGTCACCAGCCGCCCTTTGACCCGGTAACTGGCGAAGATGGCGCCGGCCAAATCCATCTGCGACATAATCCAGCCGCCGAAAATGTCGCCGCTGGGGTTGGCGTCGGCCGGCATGGCCACGGTGCGCAGCGACGGCGGCTGCGACTCTTGCGCCTCCCGCGCGCCGGGGAAATCCGCGTTTGCGCTCACGACACCCGGCTCACAGTCACAGTACTTAACTCACAGCACCGGGTTAAAATAATGGCGGCCGGAAGCGGCGTTCTCCGCTTGCTGCAGCAGCATGTCGATGCTGGCGTCGTCGTCGACAAAGTTCAGCGTCTCGGCGTTGACCATCAGCAGCGCCGAGGCGTTGTAGTTGAGAAAGTACCGCGCGTACGCTTCGACCAAGTCCTCCAAGTAACCGCGCTCCATGCTGCGCTCGAACAGCACGCCGCGTTTGCGAATGCGCGCGACCAACACATCGGTCGGCGCCTGCAAGTAAATCACCAAGTCCGGGCGCGGCACTTCGGTCACCAAATGGCGGTACACCTGTTCATACAACTGCAACTCGTCTTCGTCGAGAGTCAAACGCGCGAACAACGGGTCCTTCGCCAGCATAAAATCGGCCACGCGCAACGGTGAGAACAAATCGCCTTGGCGAAGTTTTTTTAACTGGCGGACGCGTTGAAACAAAAAGAACAACTGCGTCTGCAATGCAAACTGCGACGGCGCTTTGTAAAACCGTTCGAGGAACGGATTGTCCGCGGCTTGTTCCAGCGTCAGCCCCGCGCCCATGCGCGCGGCCAGGCGGCGCGCCAAGGTGGTTTTGCCGACGCCAATGGGGCCTTCGACGACGATGTATTTTTTGTCGGCGGTGGCGGTTTTGCCGGCCGAGTCGGCGGCGGTTTTGTTGCCGGCGGCGACGGCGCGGGAGCCGCGGGAGCCGCGCGCGCCGCGGTCGGGGGTGGTGGATTGGTCGCCGGCGGGCGCGCCGGGGTCGGGGTTTTGGTCGCCGGCGGGGGCGAGATGTTGGTCGATGTCGGGCATGGTTTTAGTTGTGACGGATTGGGCCGCGGGCGCGTATAATCGCATAGTTCGCGCCGTTTGCCAACCGCCGCCGCGCCAACCCGCCAACCAATTGACCGTCGCAAAACCCCGCTCGGAACACCGTCGCCGCCATGAAACTCTTGTTCGACTTCCTGCCGCTTTTGATTTTCTTCGCGGCGTTCAAGTTCTACGACATCTACACCGCCACGGCCGTTGCCATCGTCGCGACGCTCGCGCAGGTGTCGGTGTGGTGGCTGAAGCATCGCCGCTTCGAGCCGGCGCACTTGGTCACCTTGGCCGCCATCGTGGTGTTCGGCGGCCTGACCATCGCGCTGCGCGACGAAGCGTTCATCAAGTGGAAGCCGAGCATCGTCAACTGGATTTTCGCGGCCGCGGTGTTGGGCAGCCTCGTGGTCGGCAAAAAATCCGCGCTGGAATATCTGATGGGGAAGCAACTGCGTTTGCCGGCCGCGGTGTGGCGCAAACTCAATCTCGCATGGGGCGCGTTCTTTGTTTTGCTCGGCACGCTGAATGTCTATGTCGCGTTCTACCACAACCCCGCCGCCGACGCGGCCGCGCGCACCCAAACTTGGGTCAACTTCAAGGTCTTCGGTTTGACCGGCTTGACCGTCGCGTTCGTGCTTTTGCAGTTCGCGTTCCTCGCCAAACACCTGCCGCAGGAGGACGACTGATGTATTACTCGATTTACGCCACCGACCACGCCGACAGTCTCGACGCCCGCAACCGCGGCCGCCCGGCGCACTTGGCGCGGCTGAATGAATTGCTCGAGCAAGGCCGGCTGTTGGTGTCCGGCCCCAACCCGCGCATCGACAGCGCCGAGCCCGGCGCGGCCGGTTTCAGCGGCAGCGTCATCATCGCCGAGTTCGATTCGCTGGAGGAAGCGCAGGCGTGGGCCGAAGCCGACCCGTATTTCGCGGCCGGCGCGTATGCGCGCGTTGAGGTCAAACCGTTCAATAAAGTTTTGCCGTAAAGTTGCAAGCGACGAAACGCCAACCACGGCCCGCGAAACCATGACCGCATCCGATACTCCCGACACCGGCGACACCGGTGGCCCCGGCGGCCCCGGCGACACCGGCGACCCGGCCGGCGCGCCCAACGTCCCCAACGTCGACCCCGCCGAAATCGACAAATTCGACCCGTTGGCGTCGCGCTGGTGGGACCCGCAAGGCGAGTTAAAACCGCTGCATCAAGTCAACCCGTTGCGTTTGGACTTCATCGCCAAACACGCCAACATCGCCGGCGCGCGGGCGCTGGATGTCGGCTGCGGCGGCGGCATTTTGACCGAGGCGCTGGCGCAGCGCGGCGCCGAAGCGACCGGCATCGACGCCAGCGCGGCGCCGCTGGAGGTGGCGCGTTTGCATGCGCTGGAAAGCGGCGCGCAGGTGGATTACCGCCGCATCACGGCCGAGGAATTGGCGGCGCAGCGGCGCGGCGATTGGGACATCGTCTGCTGCCTCGAACTCTTGGAGCATGTCCCGGACCCGGCGCGGTTGGTGGCGGCGTGCGCGAACTTGGCGCGGCCCGGCGGCGCGTTGTTTTTCTCCACCCTGAACCGCAACCCGAAAGCGTTTTTGCTCGCCATCGTCGGCGCCGAATATGTGCTGGGGCTGCTGCCGCGCGGCACCCACCGCTACGAGAAATTGATTCGCCCGAGCGAACTCGGGCGGTGGTGCGAACGCGCCGGCGCCACCGTGCGCGACCTCACCGGCTTGCACTACAACCCGCTGCGCGACTCGTTCGCGCTCGGGCCGGGCGTGGATGTCAATTACATCGCCTACGCCACCGCCGCCGACGCCGCGGTTTGAAAGCGCCGCGGTCGCGGTTTAAGTTGCGGCATGCGCGAATCGATGCGCGCGCGATTCGTATAAGAATGAATTGACATGCGCGCAACCCATCACGCGAAAACCATGGCCGCCATCGACACCGTGCTGTTCGACTTGGACGGCACGCTGTTGGACACCGCCGGCGACATGGGCGCGGCCTTGAATGCGGTGTTGGTTGAGCGCGGCCGAACAGCGTTGCCGCCGGAAGTCATCCGCCCGCATGTATCGCGCGGCGGCTTGGCGTTGGTCTGCTTGGGCTTCGGCATCGACCGCGGCGACCGCCGGGCCGATGAATTATACCGGCGCTTGCTCGCCGTTTATGCGCAAGAATTAACCGCGCGCACCCGTTTGTTCCCCGGCATGGACGCGTTATTAGCGCGCCTCGACGCCGGCAACCGCCGCTACGGCGTGGTCACCAACAAACCGGCGTTTCTCACCGAGCCGTTGTTGCGTGAAATGCACCTCGACGCGCGCATGGCTTGCGTGGTCAGCGGCGACACTTTGGCGCGGCGCAAACCGCATCCCGACCAGTTGCTGCATGCCTGCGAAGTCGCGGGCGCGCGCGTCGACCGCGCGGTGTATATCGGCGACGACCGCCGCGACATCGAGGCCGGGCGCGCCGCCGGCATGCGCACCCTCGCGGCCGCGTACGGCTACATCGCGCCCGGCGAAAACCCGCGCGACTGGGGCGCGAGCGCGGTGGTCGGCAGCGTCGAGGATATCGGGCGGTGGTTGGATGCGGGTGGGGGCGACGGTGACGGTGGACTCGGCGAAGATGCCGGCCGCGGCGATGGTTGTGATGACGGTGACGGTGTCGCCGGCGATGTCGATGCCGGTGACGGTGGCGATGTCGGTGACGGTGGTGACGGTGGTGACCGCGGTGCCGGTGACGATGCCGGTGACGGTGACCGTGACCGTGACCGTGACGGTACCGGCCGCAACACCGTGACTCGATGATTGAACTGCCGTCGCCGCAACGCGCATCGAAATGGTGCGCTGAACAACGCGCGCGCGGCGTGACGCTCGGCTATGTCCCCACCATGGGCGCGCTGCACGCCGGCCACCTATCGCTGGTGGAGCGCGCGGTGCGCGAGAACGCCGCCGCCTGCGCCAGCATTTTCGTCAACCCCTTGCAGTTCAACGACCGCGCCGACCTGCGCGACTACCCGCGCGACTGGCAACGCGACACCGCCCTGCTCAACCGCGCCGGCTGCGCGATGGTTTTCACCGGCACGCCGGCGGAATTTTTCCCGGACGCGGATGGCGCAGGCGGCGACGGTGGCGACGGTGGCGGCGGTGGCGACATCGACGGTAGCGTCGACCCCGGCCCGGATTCTGGCGTGGGCCCCGGCGCGCTGGACTCCGCCGCCACCATCGACCCCGGCCCCGGCGCGCTGGACTCCGGCGCTGACGCAAGCGCCGCCATCGACCCCGCCCCCGGCGCGCTGGACTCCGCCGCCGCCATCGACCCCGGCCCCGGCGCGCGCGGCTTGGAAGGCGAATTCCGCCCCGGCCACCTGCAAGGCGTGTGCCGCATCGTCGCGCGGTTGTTCGCCACGGTCGGCCCCTGCCGCGCCTATTTCGGCGAGAAGGACTTCCAGCAAACCCTCGTGGTCGCGCACCTCGCGCGGCGCTTCAGCGGCATCGAAGTGCGCGTCTGCCCGACCGTGCGCGACGCCTCCGGCCTGGCATTGTCGTCGCGCAACCGCCGCCTGAACGCCGCCGGGCGCGACGCCGCGGCGCAAATTTATCAAGCGCTACTCGCGGCGAAAGCGGCATGGCAATCCGGCGCGCGCGCCCCCGCCGCCCTCGAATCCGTCATGCGCGCCCGCCTGCAACACCCGCAAATCGCCCTCGACTACGCCACCGTCCGCGACCCCGCCAACTGGAGCGAACACCCCCCGCCGGCCCCGCCCCCCCAAGCCCGCGCCCTAATCGCCGCCACCATCGGCAAAGTGCGGCTGATTGATAATTTGAAGTTGGATTGACCCCAACACCGCGCCAAACACGCGGCTTGAATTGCAACAAAGGCATCGCCCGGAGTTCAGCGCCGGGCGCTTGAATCGACGCCGGTGGCCGCCCTACACTATGCGGTTCTGGGGGCCCGCCGGGCGCCGTTGTCGAATCTTGTCGCCGTCATCCGGCGCGCTTGCGCCGCATCCAACTCATGCTTGAAGCCAGCGGTCTGGAATGCGTGCGCGGCCAGCGGCGGTTGTTTAGCGGCCTGAGTTGCAAATTGGAAGGCGGCGATTTGCTGCACATCCGCGGCGAAAACGGCAGCGGCAAAACTTCGCTGCTGCGACTCTTGTGCGGCTTGAGTTTGCCGGAGGCCGGCGAGGTGCGGTGGGGCGGCGCGCCGATTGGCAAAAACCGCGCCGACTTCCACCGCGCGCTCGTCTACATCGGCCACCGCGACGCGTTGAACGGCGACTTGAGCGCGCTGGAAAACTTGCGCGCGGCCTGCGCGTTGGCCGGCCGCGCCGCGCCGGACTTGGACGCGCGCGCGGCGTTGCGGCGCATGGGGTTGGGCGGCTGCCTGCATTTGCCGTGCCGCGCGTTGTCGGCCGGGCAGCGCCGGCGCGCCGCCATCGCCGGGCTGTTGCTGCGGCCCGGCGGCGTTTGGCTGCTGGACGAGCCGGCCGCCGCGCTGGACGACTCCGCGCTGCGGCAACTGGATGAAATCCTCGCCGCGCAGGCCGCAAGCGGCGGCATGGCGGTTTTCACCAGCCACCGCGAGTTGGCGGCCGGGCGGGCGCGGCAACTGCGCTTGGCGGATTTCACATGAGCGCGCCGGCATCGTTTTCTCCGGGCGCGTCCGCCGCCTGCGCCGCCTGCGCCGCGCTACTGCGCCGCGACTTGAGCGTCGCCTGGCGGCGGCGCGGCGAAATCCTGCAGCCGCTACTGTTCTTCGTCATCGTCGCGGCGTTGTTCGCGTTCGCCGCGGGGCCGGATGCGGCGTTGTTAGCGGAGGTCGCGGCGGCGGTGATTTGGGTCGGCGCGCTACTGGCGACGCTGCTGGCGTTACCGCGCGTGTTCGCGGATGACTACCGCGACGGCGCGCTCGAACAACTCCTGCTCAGCCCGCATCCGCCGACCGTGTTGGCGCTGACCAAAACCCTGCTGCACTGGCTGCTGAGCGGCGCGCCGCTGGTGTTGAGCGCGCCGCTGTTGGCGGAAATGTTGGGCCTGCCGCGCCACGCCTGGCCGGCGCTGTTGGCGAGTTTATTGCTCGGCACGCCGGCGCTGAGTTTGGTCGGGGCGGTCGGCGCGGCGCTGACGTTGGCGGCGCGCGGCGGCGGCGCGCTGCTGGCGTTGTTGGTGCTGCCGCTGACGCTGCCGGTTTTGATTTTCGGCGCGGGCGCGGTGAATGCGGCGGCCGCGGCCGGAGGCATCGGCGACGGCGGGGATTTGGTCGCCGCGCCGCTGTTGTGGCTCGGCGCGTTGCTGCTGTTGGCGCTGGCGTTCGCGCCGCTGACCATAGTCGCGGCGCTCAGGGCGAGTTTAAACTGACGGGGTTTTGGCGCTGCGGCGGGGATTGTTTTCGCCGGGGGGCGCGGGCGTTTTTGTCGGCGGCCGCCGCTACCGTGCGCGTCGTTCGCGCCGCCCGGCGGTCTCGATGTGCCGCAGCAACCGCGGCAGGCCGGCGATGACATCCCGCGCCAACAAGCCGCGCTGGCCGGTTGTTTCCGCCGCGACATCGGCCGCGGTTGAGTGCAGCCACACCGCGGCCGCGGCCGCGTCGAGGGCCGGCATTCCCTGGCCCAACAACGCGCCGGCGATGCCCGACAACACATCGCCCATGCCCGCGCTCGCCATGCCCGGATTGCCGCGGTCGCAGACCAACAACGCCGCCCCCGCCCCCGACTCTTCGGCCGCCGCGACCAGCGTCCCCGCGCCTTTGAGGACGCAGACGCCGCCGAATTGTTCGGCGATGGCGCGCGCGGCCGCGGGCCGGTCGGCCTCGATGTCGGCCGGCGCGAGTTGTAGCAGGCGCGCGGCCTCGCCGGGATGCGGGGTGAGAATCCGGTCCGGGCCGCGGCTGGCATCGCGCGGCGCGCGCGCCGGGTGAGCCAGGTGATTGAGGGCGTCGGCATCGACCACGAGCGGCGATTTGCTGTCGATAAAACGCGCGAATACTTGCGCGCTCCAGTCGGACTGGCCGAGGCCGGGCCCCAGTACCACCGCATCGGCGCTCATCAACTCAGCGCAGCGCAACGCCGGCAAGTCGAGGTGCGCCTCGGGGCCGGCGACCGTCACCAAGCCGCTGCCGCAGCGCAGCGCCGCTTCCCCGGCCAGCAGCGTCGCGCCCAACATGCCGCTTTCGCCGCCGACCACCAACACCCGGCCGGCGTCGCCTTTGTGCGCATCCATCGCGCGCGGCGGCAACTTCGGCGGCGCGATGAGACGCGCGGCCGGCGGCACCGCGTTGCGCGCCTCCACGGGGATGCGCAAGTCTTCAAACACGATTTCGCCGGCGCGCGCCCGCCCCCGCCCGGTCAGCAAGCCGAGTTTTACGCCGATGAAGGTGACCGTCAGGTCGGCGGCGACGCACGGCTCAAACGCCGCGCCGGTGTCGCTGTGCAAACCGGACGGCATGTCGAGCGCGAGCACCGCGCCGGGCGCGTTTTCGATGCGCCGAATCAAGTCCGCGGCGAGGCCCTGCGGCGCGCGACTCAAGCCGGTGCCGAACAGCGCGTCGACAATTAGGTCCGCATCGTCGAGCGCGGCACAATCGTTTGTGTTTTTGATTGCGATGATGTCGCCGCCGGCGCCGCGGTAACCGCGGGCCGCGGCCGCGGCATCGGCGGTGGCCGGCGCGGCCGCGGCCAACACGGTCACGCGCATGCCGATTCGCCGCGCGCATTCGGCGACCACATAACCGTCGCCGCCGTTGTTGCCCGGCCCGCACACCACGACCATGCAACCGGCGCCGCTGTACCGTTCCATCATGCGCGCAAACGCGGCCTCGCCGGCGCGGCGCATTAACTCGAGCCCCGGCACGCCGCATTGTTCGATGACAAAGCGGTCCAGTTCGCGCGTCTGATGCGCTTGGTAAATTTCCGCGGGGAGCATGGTGGTTAAGTTCGCGCGCGTTTTACTTTACACTACCATGGAATCAAACGGCGACCGGGCGACCAGTTGTTGCAAAAATTGCAACAACTCAAAAAGCGGCCGCACGGTTACAAAACATCAACGCATCTCATGCATCAACCGGCAACCCGTCATTCCATCGACCACCGCGCGCTGGCCGAGTTGATTAAAGCCTGGGGCGCGCAGTTGGGGTTTGCGCGCATCAAGGTCAGCGATGTCGACTTGGCTGAGGCCGAGCGGCATCTTGGCGACTGGCTGGCGCGCGGGTTTCACGGTGAGATGGCGTATATGTCGAAGCACGGCCGCAAGCGTACGCGGCCGGCCGCGTTGGTGGACGGCACGCTGCGCGTCATCACCGCGCGCATGGACTACTTGCCGCAGCGCATGGACGCGGCGCAGGCGGCGTTGAATGATTCGCGCATCGGATACATCTCGCGCTATGCGTTGGGGCGCGACTACCACAAAGTCATGCGCCGCAAACTGCAACAGTTGGCGACGCGAATCAGCGGCGAAGTCGGCGACTTCGGTTATCGCGCGTTCTGCGACAGCGCGCCGGTGATGGAAAAAGCGCTGGCGCAAAAATCCGGCCACGGTTGGATTGGCAAACACACCAACTTGTTGAACCGGGAAAGCGGCTCGTGGTTCTTCCTCGGCGAACTGTACACCGACTTGCCGCTGCCGGTGGACGCGCCGGTCGCCGCGCACTGCGGCAGTTGTGCGGCCTGCATCGACATCTGCCCGACCCGCGCCATCGTCGCGCCGTACCAACTCGACGCGCGACGGTGCATCTCGTATCTCACCATCGAACTGCACGGCAGCATTCCAACGCATCTGCGCAAACATGTCGGCAACCGCATCTTCGGCTGCGATGACTGTCAACTGGTCTGCCCGTGGAATCGTTACGCGCAAGTTACCGCGCAACCGGACTTCGTCATTCGCCATGGACTCGATGCGCGCGCGTTAACCGCGTTGTTCGCTTGGGATGAACGCGACTTCGAACGGTACACCGAAGGCTCGGCGATTCGCCGCATCGGCCATGTCAGATGGCTGCGCAACATCGCGGTGGCGTTGGGGAATGCGCGCGACCAAAAAGCACACGACCAAAATGCGCGCGACGAAGACGATGCGCGCGGTGACGGCGCAATCATCGACGCGCTGCGCAGCCGCCAAACGCATCCAAGCGAACTGGTGCGCGAGCATGTCGACTGGGCGTTGGCGCAGCATGCCGGCCGGGCGGCGGCGACGATAGCGGATGATTGCGCGGCAACAACGCGCATGATTGCGCCGCCACGCACCGCGGTCGCCGCCCGCCGCCCGCCGTGTGACCGCTCGCCGCCGGCCGGTATTGATTAAGGCAATATCAAACGCGCGAAATATCCATTTGCGGCCGGCGCGGTTTTGCGCTACTTTGCGTTTCCGCCGGCCGCGCGCGGATGCGCCGTTGCCCGGCCGCTTTTTTTAAATTTCGATTCGTTGACTTCGATTTGTTTTATTTCGATTCGTTAACTTCCCATCCAACCTTCAACCGACAGGTGTTCACGATGCAATTCACACATGAGAGAGAGTTTACCTACAGTCGCGCATACCGCGGCCCGCTGCGCTGCGTCATTCTCGACTGGGCCGGCACCACCATGGACTTCGGCTGCCTTGCGCCGGCCGTGGTGTTCTGCCAGGTGTTCGAGAAGGCCGGCGTCCCCATCAGCGTCGAGGAAGCGCGCGTTCCGATGGGCGCGCACAAGAAAGTGCACATCGGTTTGATTTGCGAGATTCCCAGCGTGCGCCGACGGTGGGTGGAAGCGCACGGCGCCGAGCCGACCGACGATGATGTCAGTCGCATGTTCGAGGACTTCGTGCCGATGCAGGAGGCGTGTTTGTCGGATTATTCGCAACTCATTCCCGGCACGCTTGAGACCATCGCCGAATGCCGCAACCGCGGTTATAAAATCGGCTCCACCTCCGGCTACTTGCCGGGCATGTTGGCGATTAACCAAGCCGACGCCGAGAAGCAAGGCTATGTTCCGGACGCCACTTTCGGCGCCGGCGATGTCGCGCGCGGCCGGCCGTTCCCGCACATGGTGCTGCGCAACTTGGTCGAACTCGACATCTCGCCGGTGCAGTCGGCGGTCAAAATCGACGACACGCTGACCGGCATCGAGGAAGGCTTGAACGCCGGCTGCTGGGCCATCGGCTTGGCGATTTCCGGCAACGAAGTCGGCATGCAACTGGACCAATGGAACGCGCTGTCCGATGCGGCAAAACAAAAACACCGCGACCGAATCTATCCCAGCATGTACCAGCGCGGCGCGCACTATGTCATCGACAGCATCGCCGATTTGATGCCGTGCTTGGACGACATCGAAGCGCGTTTGAAGCGCGGCGACAAACCGTAAGTTATCGCCGCCGCAGCGACGTAATCGCATGGACATCGACTTCTGGCATCAACGGTGGGCCGAGCGGCGGCTGGGGTTTCATCAAGTCAAGGTTAACTCGCGGCTGAAGAAATTCTGGCGCGCGTTTGCGGCGGAGGCGGAACCAGGCGCGACGGTGTTGGCGCCGTTATGCGGCAAGTCGCTGGACCTGCTGTGGTTGGCGCGTGCCGGCCACCATGTCATCGGCGTGGAAGTCAGCGCCGTCGCCTGCCGCGACTTCTTCGCCGAGAACGGGTTGCGTTATGAAGTTATCGACGGTGCGCGGTTTGCGCGTTATGTTGGCGACGGTGGCGACGACACTCATCCCCGTCACCCCCGCGTTCTGTTAAGCGGGGGCGACGGTGACGACGGTGACGGCAACATCGAAAGCACCGGCATCGACATCGAGTTATGGTGCGGCGATTGGTTTGACTTGCGACCCGGCGACTTGGAGCGCGCGCGCTTGGTTTACGACCGCGCCGCGTTGATTGCGCTGCCGCAACCGATGCGCGGCGACTACGCCGCGCATCTCGCCGCGCTGCTGCAACCGCGCGCGCAAGTCTTTCTCATCAGCATGGACTACGATGAGCGCCAAATGAAAGGCCCCCCGTTCTCGGTGCCGGAAGCGGAAGTGCGACGGTTGTTCGCCGCCGACTTCGCCATCGACATCATCACCCAGTCATCCGGCCCCGACATCGTCGGCAACCTCGCCGACCGCGGCCTGGATTCGTTGAACGAAAAAGTGTACCGACTGCGACGGTTGTAAAACCGCGGTGTGCCGCGCGCCATAACCACCGTCAATATCGATACGGCACGCCGACTTGTTCCATCACCGCGGTGTAGTCCTTAAAAATCTGCACCACGCGGGCCGCGCGCGGGCTGATGGAGGCGATTTCATCCCAGAACGCTTCCGCGTCCTTGACCACTTGCTCCCACTCGTTGGCGGGAATCGTGGTCAGTTCCATCTTCTTGCCCTCGGCGCGCAGTTTGGCTTCGCCGCCCCAATACCACACTTGGCGGTAGTAGTGCGAACTGTCCATCGACAACTTGAACAACTCCTGCAAGTGCGGCGGCACCGCCTCCCAACTGCGGGTGTTGGCGAAATACGAACCGCACCATGCGCCGGTGACATTGTTGAGAAGCGCGTAGTCGCATACATCGGCCCAGCCGACTTCGTACGCTTCGGTGAATCCGCACCACGCGACGCCGTCCAACTCGCCGGTTTGCAGCGCGACTTCGACATCATCCCACGGCAGCGTCACCGGTACCAAACCGTACCGCGACAAGAACCGCCCGGCGGTCGGCACGCCGAACACGCGCTTGCCGCTCATGTCTTTGATGCTGCGAATGGGTTTCTTGGTGAAGATGTGACACGGGTCCCAGGCGCCGGCGCCCAACCATTCCACGCCCCTGACTTCGCCGTACGCTTCGGCCCAGATTTCGTCCATGCCGTAATACTTGAACAGCACCGGCAGGTCGAGGCTGTATCGGGTCGAGAACGGAAAGTAGCCGCCGAACACATTGATGTCGACCGGCGACGCCATGGTCGCATCGTCGCTCTGCACCGCATCGATGGTGCCGTTTTGCATGGCGCGGAACAACTCATCGGTCGGCACCAATTGGTCGGCGTAGTACAAATCGATTTCCATCTGACCGTGCGCGGCGCGGTTGAAGGCCTCGATTTGCGGCTTGATGACATGCGCGCCGAGCGGCGCGCCGGAGTAAGTTTGCAGCCGCCATCGGATGGGATTGGTCGCGGAATACGCGTACGGCGCGGTCGCGGCCGCGAGGATGCCGGCGCTGCCGGCGCCGGCTTTTTTGATGAAGTCGCGGCGCTGGTTTGCGACCGCATCGGCGTTGCTTCGATTGGGTTTCATGACGATTCTCCGGTGAATGGTGAGACAAAGTTGAACTGTTCGATGACGATGATGGCGGCGACGGCGACGGTGAAAGTGACGGTGACGGTGAAAGTGACGGTGACGGCGTTCAACCTTTGCTGTAAACCAACTCCGGCAACCACAACGCGATGGGCGGGAACGCCATGACCAAAATCAGCGCGCATACCATGACCAACACGAACGGTATAATCGAGCGGTAGATGTCCGCCAACTGAATTTCCTTCGGCGCCATCGCGCGCATCAAGAACAGATTATAGCCGAACGGCGGCGTCATATACGCGATTTGGCAGGTGATGGTATACAACACGCCGTACCAAATCGGGTCGAATCCGAGCGTAATCACCAGCGGCACATACAACGGCGCGACGATGACCAACATCGCGGTGTCGTCAAGGAACATGCCCATGAACAGATACGACAACTGCATCATAATCAGCACTTCCCACGGACTCAAATCCCACTTGGTGATGAACAGCGACTCAATCGCGCGCACCGCGCCGATGCCGTCGAACACCGCGCCGAAACACAGCGCGGCGAGGATAATCCACATGAACATGCACGAGATGCCGAGCGTCTTGCGCATGGTCTCTTCCATGACTTTGCGCGTCAGCCGGCGCTTCGCCAGCGCCGCGAGCGTGGCCGCGGTGGCGCCGACCGCGGAACTCTCGACCAAACTGGTGATGCCCATGACGAACAAGCCGGTCATGAAGAAGAAAATCAAAAACGGAATGATGCCGGCGCGCAGCAGTTTCAGTTTCTCGCCGAGCGGCATGGTTAATTCTTCGCGCGCCACCGTGGGTCCGAGATGCGGCTGCGCTTTGCATCGCACCACGATATAAATGATGAACAGCAGCGCCATCATCAAACCGGGCAGCGCGCCGGCCAGCCACAGTTGGCCGACCGGCTGGCGCGCAATCATGCCGTATAAAACCAGCACCACGCTGGGCGGCACCAGAATCCCCAGCGAACTGCCGGCCTGCACCACGCCGGTAATCATCACCTTGTCATAACCGCGCCGCAGCATTTCCGGCAGCGCGATGGTGGCGCCGATGGCCATGCCGGCGACGCTCAAACCGTTCATCGCCGAGATGACCACCATCAATCCGATGGTGCCGACCGCCAAGCCGCCTTTGAGTCCGCCGAACCACACATGAAACATGCGGTATAAATCGTTGGCGATGCCGGACTCGGACAGGATGTAACCCATGTAAATAAACAGCGGCAGGGTCAGCACCGGATACCAGTTGAACAGTTTGAACGCGGCGTTGAACGGCATCTCCACCGCGCCTTCGCCGTACAACAACAGCGCCGCGGCCGCGGACACAAAACCGATGGCGGCGAACACGCGCTGCCCGGTCAGCAGCAACAGCAGCATCGACGCGAACATCAAGATGGCGATGGCTTCGTAACTCATGCGCGCGCGTTGTCGTTGTCTTGTTGCAAATCGACGCCTTTGGATTTGGCGTAGTCCTTGAACATCGTGGACACCGCCTGCAGCAGCATCAACACGATGCCCGCGACCATCATCACTTTAATCGGCACCAGCGACGGATTCCACTGCGAGAACTTGCGCTGGCCGTATTCAATCGCGTACAGCGTGCTGGAAATCGAACCGATGAGCAGGCAGACCAAATAAACGACCAGGAACACGCTGGTGAAACTGTCCAACCGCGCTTTGGTTTTGTCCGACAACCGGTCGTAGAACAAGTCCATGCGCACATGGCTGTTCAGTTGCATGGAATACGCGCCGCCGACGATGTAGTAAGCGGTCATGGTGAACTGCGCCATCTCCACCGTCCACGACAGCGGCAGGTTAAGTATGTTGCGCGTGACGGCGCCGAGCAGCAGCGTGCCAATCATCAAAAATATCGCCAGCATCGCCAGCCGCCCGACTGCAGTCGACGCGGCATCGACGGTCTTGACATAAACGCGGATGAACTTGGGCATGCGATGATTCCGGCCGGCGTCGATGCGCGCGGCGCGCGGTGAATTCGGCGGCGGCAAAATGTAAAACGGCAGAACAACAAAATCTACGCCGCGAATATACCCTAAATGCTATCATCGCAAACGCCGCCGCACTTCATGCGCCCGCCCGCGCCATGCCAACTCGCGATTCTCATTCACCGCCGCCGGCCGCGCCGGCGTTTGTTGCGCCATCGGCCGCCGCTTCACCGTCCGATGCGCCGGCCGCGCCGTCATCCGAGGCATTCGATGTCATCGTCATCGGCGCCGGCGTGGTCGGTTGCGCGGTGACGCGGCGGTTTGCGTTGGAAGGCGCGAAGGTGTTGTGCGTCGAGAAAGCCGCGGACATCCTCGACGGCGCGAGTAAAGCCAACACCGCGATTTTGCACACCGGCTTCGACGCCCGGCCCGACTCGCTGGAGCACCGTTGCATCGTCGCCGGGCGCGAAGAATATTTGCGCATCCGCGCCCGCCTCAACCTGCCGCTGCTGGCAACCGGCGCGCTGGTGTTGGCGTGGAACGGCGACGAATCGGCGCGCCTCGACCCGGCGCTGCAACGCGCGCGCGCCAACCGCATCGCCGGCGCCAAACTGCTCACCGCCAAGCAAGTCCGCGCCCGCGAACCGCGCCTCGCCGCCGATGTCCGGGCCGCGCTCGACATCCCCGGCGAGGCCGTCATCGACCCGTGGAGCGCGCCGCACGCCTATCTGCTGCAGGCGCTCGGCAACGGCGCGAAATTGCTGCGCGACTGCGCGGTGACCGGCGGACGCTTCGACGGCGACTGGACGCTGCGCACCTCCCGCGGCCGGTTGCGCGCCGCTTGCGTTATCAACTGCGCGGGCTTGTACGGCGACCGCGTAGACGCCGCGTTGCTCGGCCGCGCCGCGTTCCGCATCCGCCCGCGCAAGGGGCAGTTTTTGGTCTATGACAAATCCGCCTACCGCCTGCTGCGCGCGGCGCTCTACCCGCCGCCGGGCGCGGCGAGCAAGGGCGTCATCATCTGCCGCACGGTGTTCGGCAATGTGTTGGTCGGGCCGTCCTCCGAGCCGCAAAACAGCCGCGACGACGCCGCGACCACCGCCGCCATGCTGCGCGAACTGCGCGCCATCGGCGAGCGGCGGCTGCCGGCGTTGGCAAGCCACGCCGTCACCGCCGCCTACGCGGGCATCCGCCCGGCCACCGAATCCGCCGACTACCGCATCGCCGCGCACCCGGCGCGCCGTTATGTCAGCGTCGGCGGCATTCGCTCGACCGGCCTGAGCGCCGCGCTCGGCATCGCCGGGCATGTTTTTAATGCCTGCGCTGATTTCGATGGCGGCGACCGCGACCGCGCCGGCCGCGGCCGCCCGCCCCCGCCATCCTGGCCGCAAACCAGCGCCTTGGCGGAAAACCAAACCCGCGACTGGCAGACCCCCGGCAACGGCGGCATCGTCTGCCACTGCGAACGGGTCACCCGCCGCGAAATCCTGCGCGCGCTGGACGGCCCCCTGCGCGCCGCCGGTCTCGGCGCGCTGAAACGCCGCACCCGCGCCGGCATGGGGAGATGCCAAGGTTTTTACTGCGCCGCGGCGTTGGCTGAATTGACCCGCGGGCATTTCGCCGCGCCGCTCGCCTGGCCCGCCGACCGTGGTTGATTTCGCCGCGCCGGCCGCTCCCGCGGCCACCGTCCCCGGCCGCATGGAAACCTGCCGCGTCGCCGTCATCGGCGGCGGGCCGGCCGGCCTTGCGGCGGCCACCGCGTTGGCGCGCGCCGGCGTGCGCGGCGTGGTGCTGCTGGAGCGCGAGGCCGAGGCCGGCGGCATCCCGCGCCACTGCGGGCATTCACGGTTCGGCATGCGCGAGTTGCGGCGCGTCCACCGCGGGCCAACATACGCGGCGAAATTGGCATCCCGCGCGCGCCAGGCCGGGGTCGACATCCGCGCCGGCACCACCGTCGCCGCGGCCGCGCCCCGCGGCATCTTAACTGTCGCCACCGCCGCCGGCGCAACCCAACTGCGCGCCAACCGAGTCATCCTCTGCACCGGCGCGCGCGAGACCCCGCGCGGCGCGCGGCTGGTGTCCGGCGCGCGGCCGTTGGGCGTGCTCACCACCGGCGCGCTGCAGGCGTTGGTCTATCTGCAACTGCAAATCCCCTTCACCCGCCCGCTCATCGTCGGCAGCGAATTAGTCGCGTTCTCGGCGCTTCTCACCTGCCGGCACGCCGGCATCCGCCCGGTCGCGCTCATCGAATCCGGCGCGCGCATCACCGCCTGGCGCGGCGCGGCGCTCCTGCCCAGAATGCTCGGCGTACCGTTGTACCGGCGCACCCGCCTGCTCGACATCCGAGGCGCGGCGCGCGTGACCGGCGTATGCGTCGCCGACGCGGCCGGCGCGGTCCGGCGGCTGGACTGCGACGGTGTGCTGTTCACCGGCCAGTTCACCCCGGAGTCGGCGTTGGCGCAAAGCGGCCATCTCCAAATCGACCGGCGCGGCGGCGGGCCGGCGGTTGACCGCTTCGGGCGATGCTCGGACCCGGCCTATTTCGCCGCCGGCAACGCCCGCCCGCCGCTGAAAACCGCCGGCCAGTGCTGGCGCGACGGTGTTGCGGTCGCGCGCCATGTACAGTTGGACTTGGCCGGCCGGTTGCCGGCCGCCTGAACCGCCGTCGCCGATGCCCGCCGTCGCCGCCATCGACCAAGGCACCACCAGCAGCCGCGCGCTGGTGGTCAGCGGCGGGCGCGCGCGCATCGTCCGCGCCATCGAACACCGTCAGTTTTACCCGCGGCCCGGCTGGGTCGAGCAGGACGCCGAGGAATTGCTGCGCAATGTCCGCGCCTGCATCGACGCCTGCGTCGGCGCGGCCGCGCTCGGCATCGCCAACCAAGGCGAGAGTTGTGTGGCGTGGAGCGCGGACAACGGCCAGCCGGTGTCGCCGGTGATTACCTGGCAGGATGACCGTAGCCGCGCGGCGGTCGAGCAACTGCGGCAGGACGGCGCGGAAGCGTTGGTTGCCGAGCGCGCGGGCCTGCCGCTGGACCCGTATTTTTCGGCATCGAAGTTGGCGTGGCTGGCGCGCTTGCCGGAAGCGAAAGCCCTGCACCGCCGCGGCAAACTCCGCCTCGGCACCACCGACGCGTTCTTTCTCGACCGCCTGACCGGGCGTTTTGTCACCGACCTCAGCACCGCCTCGCGCACTTCGCTGCTCAATTTGCGCGCCGGCAAGTGGGACACCGATTTGTGCGAATTGTTCGGCGTGCCGCTGCAGGCGCTGCCGGAAATCACCGCCACCACCGGCGATTTCGGCGCGGTCGCGCCAGGCGGCGGGCCGGGCCGGGGCCGGCGAAAAATACCGGTGACCGCGTCCGTGGTCGACCAGCAAGCGTCGTTGGTCGGCCACGGCTGCCGCGCCCCCGGCGACACCAAAATCACCTTCGGCACCGGCGCTTTTGCGTTGGCGGTCAGCGGCCCCGCGCCAGCGGTCGCGCCGCTGTGCGGGCTAACGCCGACCGTGGCCTGGCAGTTGGCTGGGCGCGCGCCAATCTACGCGCTGGAAGGCGGCGTGCATTGCGCCGGCGCGGCGGTCAATTGGGCGCGGGAATTGGGCTTGTTCAAGTCATTCGCCGACATCGATGCCTTCACGCGCCCACCGGCGATTGCCCGCGACTTGGTGTTCGTGCCGGCGCTGACCGGCCTCGCCTGCCCGCACTGGGACGCGCGCGCCCGCGGCATGTGGCTCGGCCTGTCGCTGGACACGCGCGCGCCCGACCTCATGCAAGCGCTGCTCGAAGGCATCGCCTTCCGCACCGCGGAAGTCATCAACGCGATGGCGGGGGTGGTCGGGGCCGGTGGAATTGCCGGCGCGACTGGGGCCGATGGAATTGCCGCGGCCGCCGGGGCCGGTGGGGCTGATGGGGCCGGCGGCGCGTCGTTGACCGACGCCCTATCCATCGACGGCGGCGTGTCCGCCAACCGCTATTTCTGCCAATTCCTCGCCAATGTGTTGGCGCGCCGCATCGTGGCGCGCAACTTCGCCGAACTGACCGCATTAGGCGCAGCGCAATTGGCGGCGCACGGCCGCGACCTGGCGACCGGCGGCGACGGGGAATTGGCGGTGGCCATGCCGCCCAACGCAACCGCCGACCACATCTACGAACCGACCGAAGATTTGACCGGCCACACCGCCCGCTTCACCCAAGCCGTCAAACGCGCCGCCGACTGGATGCGGTAACCACGCTACGCGCCGTCACGCTCGCAGTCTGTTGAGCGGGCATCCAGAGTCCCCGCTCGTGGGCGGGCAGGCTTTGGCTTTAATTGGCCCGGCCAGAAGTAAAAAAACTCTGGACTCCGGCTGTTGTGTTGTCTGTCTTTTGCGTTCAGTCAGCCGCCGGCGTGGCTGAATTTTTTGCTTAATGCGCGCAGGGTGTCGGGGTGGACGAAGGCGCTGACATCGCCGGCGTGGCGGGCGATTTCTTTGACCAGGGACGCGGAGACGAAGGTGTATTGCTCGGCCGGGGCGAGGAATACGGTCTCCAACTGCGGCTGCAGGCGGCGGTTCATGGACGCCAATTGGAACTCGTATTCGAAGTCGGACACCGCGCGCAGTCCGCGCAGAATGACCGCGGCGCCGCGCTGCCGGGCGAAGTCGGTGAGCAAGCCGGAGAAGCCCACCACCTCGACATTGGCCGCGCCGTGCAGCGCCTTGGCCGCCAACTCGATGCGCTCGTCCAACGAGAACAGCGGCTGCTTTTCCGGGTTGTCGGCGACCGCGAGAATGATGCGGTCGAACATGCGCGCGGCGCGGAACACCAAGTCGCTGTGGCCGTTGGTGACCGGGTCGAAGGTGCCGGGATAAACGGCGGTTTTTTTCATGTCTGAATCAGCGTGGATTGCGCCGCGCCGCGGCGTTTGCGGCGAATGATACGCCAATCCGCGGCCAACGGTAACGCGGCCGCGGGCGGCGATTCGATGTAAATCAGCGCGCGCGGATTCAGATGCGGGCGCAAGTTTTGGCACGCCGCCGCCAGCAGGCCGGGCGCGGCGAACGGCGGGTCGAGGAAGATGATGTCGAAGCGGCGGCCGGGGGTGTCGTTGCTTTTGTCGGTTTGGTTGCGCGCGCTGTGACCGTCACCGTCGTCGCCGGTTTGATTGCTTTCGCCGGACTCGCCGCGACCGTCACCGTCGCCGCCATTACCGTCGCCGCCACCACGCAAAAACCGCATCGCCCGGCCGGGGAAAATATCGACCTGCCCCTCGGCTTGCAGCGCGGCGCGGTTGGCGCGCAACGCCGCCACCGCGCGCGGATGCGATTCCACCAGCGCGACATGCGCGGCGCCGCGCGAGGCCGCTTCAAAACCCAGCGCGCCGCTGCCGGCGAACAAGTCAAGGCAGGCTGCGCCGGGCAAGCGCGCCGCCAACCAGTTAAACAAGGTTTCGCGCAGCGCGTCCGGCGACGGGCGCAAACCGCGCACCGCCGCGCAACGCAACCGGCGGCTGCGCCACCGCCCGCCGATGATTCGCACTTGCCCGTTTTTTCGCATGTGAGTTGTGCCGCCGTTTGCTACACTGCGCGCCGATGACCGCCCCGCCACGCCGATGACCGCCCCGCCATTCACCGTCGCCGGCGCCGCGGCCGGCTCCGACGACAGTTCCGCCGCCGCATCCGACAATTCCGGAAATTCCGGCGCCGGCCTATTCGCCCGCCTCGCCAAAACCCGCCGTTCATGGGCCGGCTTGGCCGGTTTGTTCAGCGGCGCTCCCAGCATCGACCCGGCCGACCGGGCCGCGTTGGAGGCGTTGCACGACCACCTACTACTCGCCGATGTCGGCGTGGCCGCCAGCGAACGGATTATAAACCGCCTGCGCCGCGACGCCACCGGCCGCCCGGCCGAATTGCGCGCGGCGTTGCGTACCGCGCTCATCGGCATTCTCGAACCGTGCGCGCGGCCGTTGGTGGCGGAGGCGGCCGGGCGGCCGTTCGTGATTCTCATGGTCGGCGTCAACGGCGTCGGCAAAACCACCACCGCCGCCAAGTTGGCGGCGCGACTGCAACGCGACGGTCGCAAAGTCATGCTTGCCGCCTGCGACACCTTCCGCGCGGCCGCGGTCGAGCAATTGCAGCACTGGGGGCGGCGACTGGACATCCCGGTCATCGCGCAAGCCGGCGGCGAGCGGCGCGCCGACCCCGCGGCCGTGGCCTTCGACGCCTGCGTCGCGGCGCGCGCCCGGGGCATGGACGCGCTACTCATCGACACCGCGGGCCGCCAGCACACCGACGCCAACCTGATGGCGCAGTTGCAGAAAATCACGCGCGCGTTGGGCAAGGCCGAGGCCGCGTTTCCGGATGAAATTCTGCTCACCGTGGACGCCGGCAACGGCCACAACGCGCTGTCGCAAGTCGCGCATTTTCAGCGCGCCACCGGCGTCACCGGGCTGTGCGTCGCCAAGTTGGACGGCAGCGCCAAAGGCGGGATGGTGGTGGCGTTGGCGGAGCAATTCGGCGCGCCGATTCGCTGCGTTGGGGTCGGCCAGGCGGCCGCGGATTTGCGGCCGTTCAACGCCGCGGAATTCGTCGACGCGCTGCTGCCGGCGGCCGGCTGACCGCGGCCCCATCGCGCGCCGCGGGTTTGCAATGCGCGCCGCGGGTTTGCAATGCGCGCAGATTGCGCGTAGAGTCCGAGATTTCCATCACCGCGCGCCAGCGCGCAACCGACCGCAACCGACGCATGGCAAAAGAAGAGAGCATCGAAATGACGGGGACGATTATCGAGACCCTGCCGAACACCCGTTTCCGCGTGAAACTGGAAAACGGCCACGAGGTTATCGCGCATATCTCCGGCAAGATGCGCAAGCACTACATCCGCATTCTGCGCGGCGACCAGGTGACCGTGCAACTCACGCCGTACGATTTATCCAAAGGCCGAATCACTTTCCGGGCGCGATAATTCTCGATTCCGCGCGCGCGGCCGCGGGTCACCGTCGGCGCGGCGGATTCCGGATTTGGTCGCCGCCAGCACCGTCATCACCGTCATCGCCGCCAGCACCGTCATCACCGTCACCACCGTCATCACCGTCACCACCGTCATCACCGTCACCGCCATCGCCATCGGATTTGCATTGCGCGCCGGTTGCGGGTATGGTGCGCGTTTTCCAACCGGCGCAACCGCGATTCGCTTCACCTTGCGCGCCCACCAACGAGACGTTTCATCATGACATTCCCACGAACCGCGCCGTCACTGCGCCGCCGACGCTTGCGTTCGGCCGCGCAGGCGGCTCTCATCGGCGCGGCCGGCGCGCTGATTTTCGCCTCGGGGAGCGGTTTGACCGTGACCGCCCACGCGGCCGGCAGCGCCGCCACCGTCACCGCATCCACCGCGGCCGCGAGCAATTCGAGAGTCTCGGCCGTCGCCGCCCCGGCCTCTCTCATCCTCTCGCAGCAGCGCGATTTGGTCTGCCTGGCGATGAATATCTACCACGAGGGCCGCGGCGAATCGGCGCGCGGCCAGGCCGCGATTGCGGCCGTGACCATGAACCGTCTGCGCAGTCCGCGGTATCCGAACAGCGTGTGCCAGGTGGTGTGGCAGCGCAAGCAGTTCAGTTGGACGCTGCTGCACTCGCGCCACCATGTCATCGACGACGCGCAGGCGTGGCGGCGCGCCATGAACATCGCCCAGTTGTTTTTGGGCGGCGCGCGCCTGGCGCTGGTCAGCGAGGCGACGCACTACCACACGGTCGATGTGCAGCCGTTTTGGAGCAAGAACATCCCGGCGCTGGTGATGATTGGCAAGCATGTGTTTTATGCGCTTTGAGTCGCGACGGTTGATGCGGCGGGTGCGGCCGGCGCGACGGGGGCGGCAGGGGCGGCCGGGGCGGCCGGCGCGGCAGCCGGCGGCGCAACCGGGGATCTTCGCATGACCCGCATCGCCGCGCTGCAAACCACCTCCGGCGATGACATCGCGCGCAACCTGGACGCGGCCGCCGAGTTGGTCGATGCCGCCAAAACCGGCGGCGCGACGCTGGCGGCGTTGCCGGAATGCTTCGCGCTAATGGCGCGCGACAAACGCCAACTGCGCGCCTGCGCGGAGGACTTCGGCGGCGGCGCGATTCAAGATTTCATGCGGCGGTTAGCGCGCGAGTCCGGCTTGTGGCTCATCGCCGGCAGCGTGCCGCTGCGCAGCGCCGATGCGTCGCGAGTGTGCAACGCGCTGTTGGTGTTTGACGACCACGGTGACTGCCGCGCCCGATACGACAAAATCCACCTGTTCGACATCGACTTGAAGGACGGCGAACAGCACCACGAATCCGACTACACCATGCCGGGCCGCGCCTGCGTGACCCAAGCCAGCCCGGCCGGGGTGTTGGGTTTGAGCGTCTGCTACGACCTGCGATTCCCGGAACTGTACCGCCGCTTGGCCGCGGCCGGCGCGACCGTACTGTTGGTACCGTCGGCGTTCACGGCGCTGACCGGGCGCGCGCATTGGGAGACGCTGTTGCGCGCGCGCGCGATTGAAAACGCCTGTTATGTCATCGCGCCGGCGCAAGTCGGCGCGCATTCCAACGGGCGCGTCACCTACGGCCACAGCGTCGTCATCGACCCGTGGGGCGAGGTGCTTGCCGAGCGCGCGGCTGGCCCCGGCGTGGTTTTCGCCGACATCGACGACCGCCGCGTGGCCAACATCCGCGCGCAGTTGCCGAGTTTGTCGCACCGTCGCCCGGATGTTTTCGCCGATGTTTTTGTCGATGATTGCGCCGCCACCGTCGCCGAACACAACCGTGCCGGCGCCGAACACCACCACGCCGGCAGCGTCGACACCGTCGATAGCCGCGCCGGCGTTCCCGCTTAAATCCCCGCCCCCGCTTAACTGACTGCGGGGGTGACGAGGGGGGCATCGCCGTCACCGCCACCGTCACCGTCACCATCACCGTCGCCATGACCAACGCCCTGCAAAACGCCCGCGAAACCCTGCTGGAGCCGGCCGGCATCGGCGCGCCGGAAATCGACCGCGTACTCGGCCGGCTGCTCACCGCGCGCGTCGACTACGCCGATTTGTATTTCCAGTATGCGCGCCGCGAGTCGTGGGCGTTGGAGGAAGGCACGGTCAAGTCCGGCAGTTACGGCATCGAGCAGGGCGCGGGCGTGCGCGCGGTCAGCGGCGACAAAACCGGCTTCGCCTACTCGGATGAATTGCGCCTGCCGGCGTTGACCGACGCGGCCGACGCGGCGCGCGCCATCGCCCGGCATCCGTCCGACTCTGCGGCCCGCGGGGTGGCGGTCAAACGCGCCGGCGCCGGCAACGGTGGCGGCGACAGCGTCGCCCCGGCCCGCTACGCGCCGCTCGACCCGTTGGCGTCGCTCGCCGACGCGGAAAAAGTGCAGTTGCTGCGCCGCGTGGAACAAGTCGCCCGCGACGCCGACCCGCGCGTCAGCGAAGTGATGGTCAGTTTGGCGGCGGCGCACGATGTGATTCTGGTGGCGCGCTCGGACGGTCACTTGGCGGCCGACATCCGTCCGCTGGTGCGCCTCAATGTCTCGGTCATCGTCGAGGAAAACGGCAAGCGCGAGCAGGGATTCTGGGGCGGCGGCGGCCGATACGGTTACCCGTATTTGACCGACCGCGACTCCGACCGCGCCGCCGACTACGCGCGCCAGGCGGTGGCGCAGGCGCTGGTGCAGTTGGAAGCGCAGGACGCGCCGGCCGGCGAGATGACCGTGGTGCTGGGCCCCGGCTGGCCCGGCATTTTGCTGCACGAAGCCATCGGCCATGGCCTGGAAGGCGACTTCAACCGCAAAAAGACTTCCGCGTTCAGCGGTCGCATCGGCGACCAAGTGGCGTCCGAACTCTGCACCGTGGTCGACGACGGCAGTTTGGAAAACCGTCGCGGCTCGCTGTCCATCGACGACGAAGGCGAAGCGACCGGCCGCACCGTGCTCATCGAGAACGGCATCCTGAAAGGTTACATGCAAGACCAACTCAACGCCCGCCTGATGAACATGCCGCCGACCGGCAACGGCCGCCGGGAATCGTTCGCGCACTTGCCGATGCCGCGCATGACCAACACTTTTATGCTCGCCGGCAAGCACCACCCCGGCGACATCATCGCCTCGGTCGACGACGGTTTATACGCGGTCAATTTCAGCGGCGGGCAAGTCGACATCACCTCCGGCAAGTTCGTGTTCTCCGCGGCCGAGGCGTACCGCATCAAGGGCGGCAAAGTCGCGCATCCGGTCAAGGGCGCGACCCTCATCGGCAACGGGCCGGAAGTGCTGACCCGGGTGTCGATGCTCGGCGACGACCTCGAGTTGGACAGCGGCGTCGGCGTGTGCGGCAAGGACGGCCAGAGCGTGCCGGTCGGCGTCGGCCAGCCGACCATGAAAATCGACCGCCTGACGGTCGGCGGCGTGGCGGTTTGATGAGCGCAAGGCGCGCGGAAACTGCGGCGGCGGAACACATTGCGGCGACCGCGGAACCCGTTGCGGCGACCGCGGCCGCCGGCACCATCGCCAACGCCGACACCGGCCAATCAACGACGGAGGCCGCGGAAGAACTGCAACGCCGCATCGCCGCAGTCGCGGACATCGCGCTGAAGCAGGCGCGCGCATCCGGCGCGTCCGCGGCCGAGGTGGAAGTCGGCCAGGAGCAGGGCATGTCGGTCACGGTGCGCAACGCCGCGGTCGAGACCGTCGAGCACAACCGCGACAAGGGCTTGTCGGTGACGGTGTATTTCGGCAAGCGCAGCGGCAGCGCGCGCACCACCGACTTCGCGCCGGACGCGATTCGCCGCAGCGTGGAATCGGCCTGCGCCATCGCCAAACTCACCGAGGAAGACGACTGCAACGGTTTGGCTGACCCGGCGCTGTTGGCGGCCGAATTCCCCGACCTCGACTTGTATCATCCGTGGCCGCTCGGCATGGAGGAAGCCATGGCCATCGCGACCGGTTGCGAGGCCGCGGCGCTGGCGTTCGACCCGCGCATCAGCAACACCGAGGGCGCGACCGTGGCCAGCCACCAAGGCGTCGATTTATACGCCAACTCCAACGACTTCCGCGGCTTCCACCGCAGTTCCCGCCACAGCGTCTCCTGCCAGGTCATCGCCGGCGAAGGCGACGCCATGCAGCGCGACTTCTGGTACGACACGGCGCGCGACGCCGCCGACTTGGCGCCGCCGCGCGCCATCGGCGCCGAAGCCGGGCGGCGCACCGTGCAGCGACTCGGCGCGCAAAAAGCGCGCACCGGCGAGTATCCGGTGCTGTTCCACCCGACCGTCGCGCGCAGCATCTTGTCGCACTTGGTCAGCGCCGTCAGCGGCGGCAACTTGTACCGGCGCGCGTCGTTTTTGTTGGACAAAGCCGGCGCGCAACTCTTCCCCGACAACATCCGCATCCACGAACAACCGCACTTACGCAAGTCGGCCGGCGGCGCGGTTTTCGACGGCGAGGGCGTGCGCACCGCGGCGCGCGACTTGGTCGCCGACGGCGTGTTGCGCGGCTATGTCCTCGACAGTTACGCGGCGCGCAAACTCAACTTGCAAACCACCGCCAACGCCGGCGGCGTGCATAACTTGGAAATCGCGCCGACCACCTCGGATGGCTTGGCGGAATTCATCGCCGGCATGGAACGCGGCTTGGTGGTGACCGAACTCATCGGCTTCGGTGTCAACACCGTCACCGGCGACTACTCGCGCGGCGCCTTCGGCTTCTGGGTGGAAGGCGGCGCGATTCGCCACCCGGTGCAAGAATTCACCATCGCCGGCAACTTATCCGACATGTTCCAACGCCTAACCGCCACCGGCGCTGACACCGACCACCGCAGCAACCTCCGCGCCGGCTCCATCTTAATTGAACGCATGACCGTGGCCGGGCAGTGACGGTCACCGGCGGTTAGTTTGCGCTAACTGTCGACCGCCGCTTGGATAACGCTCGCTTTGACATCCGCTTCATCTTCCGCCCGGTAGCGGATGCGGCTGGACACGACTTTGGCCGCGCCGGGGGCAAGACGGTCGACCGCCAGTCGGCGGCGGACCGGTTGCGCGTTGATGTTGGCGCTGACGCGGATGACGATGCCGCGCAACGCATAACCGGTCGGATTTTCCACCTTGACGACGATTTCACCGTCGCCGTTGCCGTCGTTTTTGAACGACGGCGCGACGCGCACATAGTCGTGCGGCGCATCGGCGATGTCCAGCCGGGCGTAAGCCTTGGCGGCCGCGCCGCCGATTTCACCGCCGGCTGCGCCCGCTTCCTTGAACAGTCGCTTGGCGTAGGCGCGCTCGCCGTCCGCCAGCACGATGCCGCCGAGGATGTATGACGCGACCGCGTTGGGCAGCAGTTGGTTGCTGCGCTCGAGGTCGCGCCTCGCCTGCGCCGGTTGCCCGAGGAGATTATGGGCGCGGCCGCGGCCGAGGAAGTGCGCGTAATAATTTGGGCCGCGCGCAATCGCCGCATCGTATTCGCGCGCGGCTTGCGCGTAGCGCGCCTGGGCGAAAAGGATGTCGCCCTTGATTCCGTAAAACAGCGACTCGCGCGGCTCGCGTTTGATGGCGGCGTCGATGTCGCGCAGGGCGGCGGCGGGGTCGGTGTCGAGCAACCGTTGAGCGCGGTCCGCCCGCTCGTACGCGTCGTTGCGCGCGCGCAGATACGCGAGGCGTTCTTGATAACGCGCCCGACCGAGGTCGCCGCCGGCCGGAAATGCGGCGAGCGCGTCCCGGTTGTTGTCGACGCGCTCGGTTGACGGCGGATGGCTGGCGAACAACCCGTCGAGCCAGTTGCTTTTGCGGCCCTCGGACAACGCCACGAACTTTTCCTGCAGCGTCACCGCCGCCGCCGTGTCGTAGCCCGCGGCGTGCATATATTTGATGCCGTGGTAATCCGCCGCGCGCTCGGCGTCGCGGCCGTATTTTTGCCCGGTCAACTGCAGCGCCACCTCGGCGCCGCCGACCACTCGGTTGCGATGCTCCGAGTCGCGGCCGGCATGCGCCACGCCGAGTAGCACGAGGTTGAACAACGCGCCGCGCTGCTGCGCGTGCGCGCCGTGTTTCGCCGCGGCATGCACGATTTCATGGCCGAGCACGGCGGCCAGTTCGGCTTCGTTTTCCAGCGCCACCAGCAATCCGCGGCTGACCGCGATTTTCCCGCCGGGCAACGCCCACGCGTTGGGCGTGCCGTTGTTGACGATGACAAATTCGTACGGCAACGCCCGGTCGCTGACCGCCGCCACCCGCCGCCCGACCGCAGCGACATATTCGCCAAGCGCCGCATCCGCCGTATACAACCCGCCGCCGGCTTGCTGCGATGCCGGATAATGTCGCGCGCCGAGCGCAATCTCATCCGCGGTGGAATACAGCATAATTTCGCTCTTGCCGGTCACCGGATTGGTCGCGCAACCGGCGAGGGCGAGGAAAAAGATGACGGGGAATACGGCCCACGCTTTGCCAATGCGCGCGGCGCGCATGTTTCGCTTGAGATTCATGTTGCCCCTCGGTCCAACAACCGATTAAGTTGATAACCTGAATGCTACCATCTTTGCAAACCTCCGCCTTTATTACCGCCTCCGTCCGCCGGTTTCCGGCAAGATTCCGTCCGGGGCGAAGCGCATGAATCCGCAAGTGGATAAACCCGACTCAACTTGCCATACTCCGGTATCGGCCCGCTTGAAACCCCATTCCCAGGAGTTCCCCATCAACGAATTCGACCTTCCTCTTGTTCTCTGGTGCGCGTTTGCGCTGGCTTGCGGCGGGTTGCTGAAGGGCGCGCTGGGGGTCGGCACGCCGTTGTTGCCGGTGCCGTTGATGGCGCTGGCGCTGCCGCCGCAGACCGCGATTGTGCTGATGGCGATGCCGGTGGTGGCGGCCAATGTGTGGCAGACGCTGCGCGCGCCGCGCGCCGACCGGCTGACCGGGCGGTTCTTGCCCGCGTTCGCGGCGTTGTTGGCCGGCATGTATCTGGGCGTCGGCATTCTCACGCGCATCGACGAGAAGGCGCTGATGGCGGTGGTCGGCGCGGCCGCCATCGTGTTCGCGCTGGCGCACGGCTTGGGCTGGCGGCTGCGCATTCCGGCGGCGTGGGAAAAACCGGCCGGCCTGGGCTTCGGTTTCGCCGCCGGCGTCATCGGCGGGGTGTGCTCGTTCTTCGGGCCGATGCTGATTATTTATTTGATTTCGCTCACCGATTTGCGCAAGGAGCAGTTCATCGGCGCGATTGGTTTTTTGTACGCCGGCGCGGTGATTCCGTGGGCAATCCTGCTGTATTACCACGGCATCATGGACAACCAACTGCTGCTGTATTCCACCGCCGCGGTGCTGCCGGTGGCGCTCGGCATGGCGGCCGGCACGGCGCTGCGCCGGTTCGTCAGCGAGCATCGCTTCCGCCGCTTGATTTTGGCGGTTCTGGTCTGCTCCGGCGGTGTTATACTGGCGCGGGCGTGGGGCTGAGCGCGCCGCCGTCGCCGCAGGTTGCACGGCCGCGCCGCCGACCCGCCCAACGCGTACACTGTGTACACGCAACCCAACAACACCCACCGAGGAACCACCGATGAAACTCCGCAACTTCACCGCCACCGTCGCGGCCGCCACCGCCGCCGTCATGTTGTTGTCCGGCGCGGCCGCGCATGCCGCTTGCGCCACCGATGACTTGCCCGGCGCGGTCAACCGTCCGGGCGGATTCCCGGCCCGCGCGCTGACCATGGTCGTGCCGTACGGCCCGGCCGGCGGCTCCGGCCAGGTGGCGCAGGCGATGGCGCAGGCGGTCACCGACCTGACCGGCGTGGCCATCAACCGCGACCACAAACCGGGCGGCTCCGGCACCGTCGGCATGACCGCGTATATGGCCACCCCGGCCGACGGTTACAGCGTGCTGGAGCACATCGACGACGCTTCCAGCGCGCACGCGCTCGACTCGTCGCGCCCCAACCCGGCGCAGGATTTAATCCCGCTGGTCACTTCGCAAATCACCTTCAACCAGATTTACATCCGCGCCAACGAGACGCGTTACACCGACTGGGATTCGTTTGTCGCCTGGGTTAAAGCGCAGAACGGCAAAGCGACCATCGCCAATGTGTCCAAAGAAGGTTCGATGGAGCGCGTGTTGATGAAGTTCATCACCGACGCCACCGGCATGAAAATCCAGCAGATTTCTTTCGACAAAGGCGCGCCGCGGTACGGCTCATTGGCCGGCGGCCAAGTCGATGCGTTGTTCGAGCAGCCGGGCGATGTGCGCAAGTTTCTCGACTCCGGTTTGTTCAAGCCGATTCTCACCATCTTGAAAGAACGGCCGAGCGCGTTCGCCGCGACGCCGAGTTTGCTCGACGCCGGGCTGGACTTCGAGCCGCTGTACCGCTTCCGCGGATTCTTCGTGCATAAGGGCGTGCCGGCCGAGCGCGTGGCGTGGCTGCAGTGGGCGTTCCAAAAAGCGTACTGCGAGGACAGTTATCAGGACTTCAACGAGAGCAAATACATGACGCTCATCGAAAGTTTCCGCGACACCGCCGGCAGTCGCGAGTTAATCGCCAACACCATCGGCCAATACCGCGCGGTGTATCAACAGATGGGTTTGGATGTGAAGTGACGGTTGTTTTGCGCGACAAGCAACGCGCGTCGCGCAACAGCGTCGTTTGAATTGAATCCCGCCATCGCCGCGCGTTGTTATTGCAACCGCGGCGGTGGCGTTGCGATACTCGCCGCATCAACACCATGGGCAACTTAAAAACCGGTCATCTGGTCGAGGCCGCGCTGTGGCTGGCGTTGGCCGGGTTGTTGTACGCCTATTCGTTTCGTTTCGACAAGGCAATCGAAATCTACCGGTTCGGCGCCTCGGCGTGGCCGCGCGCGGTGCTGCTGTTGATTGCCGTGGCCGCGGTCGGGCAACTGCTTTATCACTGGAAAGTCGACCGGCGCGGCGGCGATGGTGACGGTGACGGTGACGGTGGCGACGGTGAAACCGCCGCGCGCGCGCGCGATATGTTGGCGGCGGCCTCGGATGACGGCGCCGAGACCGCGGCGCGTGAATCGCATCACACCGGCGCGGACGGCATGGCCGGCGTTAAATGGTACGCCTCGACCTTCGGCATTCTCGCGCTACCGTTTTTGTATCTGTTGCTGCCGGGTTGGTTGACGGCCGAGCAAAGCGGCGCGCTGCACACCGTCAAGTTAACCACCGCCGCCGCCGTCATCGCGCTTTACTTGCTCGGCGCGCGCGCCAACCGCGTCGGCGCGATGTTGGCGTTGCCGGTGTTGTTCGCCGCGTTCATGCAGGACTTCGGCTTTTATGCGCTGGCGCCGTTTTTTATTCTGGCGGTGATGTTTTTGTTGGGCGAGCGGCGCGGCGGCCCGATGGCGTTGGTGGCCGCGGTGATTCTCGGCGTGCTGCTGCTGCTGTTCGTCAGCGTGTTGTATGTCGGCTTGCCGACCGGCAATGTGAGTCCGTTTTATGAAATCGGTACCGGCTTGGTAACGATTCTGCAATAATCGCGCGCGCAAAAACATGGAAACCTTCTCCAACTTCATCGGCGGCACGGTCGCGTTGTTCAGCGACCCGGTCGGCGTGTTGGTGTTCCTCGGCGGCGTCATCGGCGGCATGCTGTTCGGCGCGATTCCCGGGGTGAGCATGCTCACCTTGGCCGCGATTCTCCTTCCGTTCACCGCGCATCTGTCGGCCGAGCACGGCATTATGCTGTTCTCGGTGATTTACTGCACCGGCGTCTACGGCGGCGCCATCACCGCGATTTTGTTCAACATTCCCGGCGCGCCGGAAAACGCCCCGACCGCGTTCGACGGTTATCCGATGACGCAGAACGGCCGCGCCGGCAAAGCGGTCGGGGCCGCGGTCATGTGCTCGGCCATCGGCGGCTGTTTGTCGGCCGTGGTGATGATGGCCGCGACCGCGCCGATTGCCGCGTGGGCGATTTCCGCGTTCGGCCCGCCGGAGATTTTCGCGCTGGTGTTCTTCGGCTTGGCGGTGGCGGCGTCGGTGGGCGCGAAGACTTTTTGGAAAGGCTGGCTGTCGATTCTCGCGGGGCTAACCATCGCCGTGGTCGGCTTGGACCCGGTCGGCGGCATCGCGCGGTATGATTTCAACATGCCGTATCTGCTCGCGGGGATTCATTTCATCCCCACCATCCTCGGCTTCTTCGCGGTCTCGGAGATTTTCATTCAGGCGGAAAAGAAAGCGCGCGGCGTCTACCGCGCGCCGAAGATGAGCGTCGACTTCCCCACGCTTGCCGAGTTGGTCGCGCACAAAATCGCCATCATCCGCTCCATCTTCATCGGTTTTTTCTGCGGCATCCTGCCCGGCATCGGCGCCACTTTGGCCGCGTTCATGGGCTACAACGAAGCGGTGCGTTGGTCGCGCAACCGCCGCGAGTTCGGGCGCGGCAAAATGGAAGGCGTCATCGCCTCCGAGACCGCCAACAACGCGGCCACCGGCGCGGCCATGATTCCGCTTCTCGCGCTGGGCTTGCCCGGCGGCGCGCTGACCGCGATGATGGTCGGCGTGTTTCAGATGCACGACATGGAGCCGGGCCCGCTGGTGTTCCTCAACAGCGCCGACTTGGTGTGGGTGGTGTTCGCCGCGATGTTCTTCGCCAACCTGTCGATTCTCCTCATCGGCTATTTGGAGACGCGCACCATCATCAACCTCCTTCGGGTGCCGTTTCAGTTTCTCGCGCCGTTGATTTTGTTGTTGGCGACGGTCGGCGCGTACGCGGTGCGCGGCCTGACCGTCGACATCATCGCCATGTTCGTGGCCGGCGTGGTCGGATTCTTTTTGCGCCGCTCCGGTTACTCGGTGGCCGGCATCGTGCTCGGTTTAATTCTCGGCAAAATCGGCGAGCAAACCTTCGCCCAGGCGATGCAGATGTTGCATTTTGAATGGAGCGGATTCATCGGCCGGCCGATTGCGTTGGTTCTTCTCATCGCCGGCTTCATCACATTGTTCGCCAGCATCTACCGCGCGTTCTTCAAAAAATCCGCGGGCGGGGCCGGCCCCGCATGAGCGCGTTCGACGCCCAGTTGCTGCAGGAAATTCGCGCGCGGTTTCATCATGTCGAGCGTTGTCCGTACCAGGGCCCGCGGATTTTCTTCGAGAACGCCGGCGGCTCGCTGACGCTGAAATCGGTGGTCGAGGTCGCGGCAAAGTTGGCGGCGATTCCGGATAACCAAGGGCGCGACAACCCGGCCTCGGCCGAAATGGGGCGGTTGATTGCGCGCGGGCGGGCCGATATGGCGACTTTCCTCGGTGTCGGCGGCGACGGTGACGGTGATGGTGACGGTGATGCTCCCCCTCGTCACCCCCGCAGTCCGTTAAGCGGGGGCGGTGATGCCCCCCCTCGTCACCCCCGCAGTCCGTTAAGCGGGGGCGGTGACGGTGACCCCGGCGACGGTGTCATCTTCGTCGGCGAATCCGGCACCGAATGTTTGTTCCGGGTCATCCGCGCCGCGGTGTTGGCCGCCGCCGCCCGCGACCGGGGCCGGGGCCGCGACGGTGAGCACGGCAAAAAATGGCAAGTCCTCGGCTCCACCCTGGAACACCCGGCCACCGCCAGCGCGGCCCGCCGCTGGGCCGCGCATGTCGGCGCGCGCTACACCGCCGTCGCCCACGACCCGCGCACCGGCAGCGTCGACGCCGCCGCCTACCGCGCGCGCTTGGGCGACGGTTTCGCCGACACCCGGGTCGCCACCGTCATCCACACCAGCCCGGTGAGCGGCATGGCGGTGGATGTCGCGGCGGTGGCGGCGGAAATTCGCGCGGCATCGCCGGAGTGTTTCATCATCGTCGACGGCATCCAGCACGCGCCGCACGGCGGGGTCGCGGCCGCCGGCATCGACGCGGACGCGTACGCGGTCTCCGGCTACAAGGTTTTTTCGCGCCACAACTACGGTTTCGCGTGGTTGTCGCCGCGCTTGAGTCGCGCGCCGCACGAGCATCTCGACGGCACCGCGGACGACTTCTGGGAACTCGGCACCCGCGACGCCGCGGCGTACGCCAGTTTCAGCGCGGTGGTGGATTACCTCGACTGGTTGGGCGGGCAAGTCGACGCCGCCGCGGCGAGCCGCCGCGCGCGCATCGTCGCCGCCGGCCGCGCCATCGCCGCGCATGAAAAACACCTGGTGGACTGCATGCTGAACGGCGGCGGCGGGCGGCGCGGTTTGGCGACCATGCCCGGCGTCACCGTCATCGGCGGCGCCGCCAATCCGCGCCGCGAGGGCTTGGTGTCGCTGGCGGTGGACGGCGCGCCGGCGGCGACAGTGGTGCGCCAACTCGGCGACCGCGGGGTGCGCGTCCACACCCGCAAAAACGACTATTTTTCCGCCAACATCCTGGACCCGCTGGGCTTGGAAACCTGCGTGCGCGTGTCGCTGGCGCACTACAACTCGGCCGATGAAGTCGCGGTTTTTCTGCGCGCCATGGAGGCCATCACCGCGACCGCGGCCGCATAACCACGGCCGGCCACGGCCCGGCGCGGCCGGCCGCGGCCCCGGCCCGCCGCCATCCCCGTAACCGCCGTTGGCCCCGGCCCCCGGCCGCCCCGGCCCCGCGACCAAAAATTCCGCTACAATCCCGGCCGTCGCTCCCCGACCGTCCCCGCCGTCCCCGAACGCCAAACCCGCCGCCACCGTCCCGCCCGTGTCCGAAAACCAGCCGCCGCCCGATGTCGATGCCGTCGAGACCGGCGAATGGCTCGACGCGCTGAGCGCGGTCATCGAGCGCGAGGGCCACGCGCGCGCGCACTACCTCATCGAGCAACTCATCGACCACGCGCGGCGCTCCGGCGCGCACATTCCGTACCGCGCCAACACCGCGTATCTGAACACCATTCCGGTGCATCTGGAGCAGCGCAGCGACGGCGACCACGCGCTGGAACGGCGCATCCGCGCGCTGATTCGCTGGAACGCGCTGGCCATGGTGGTGCGCGCCAACCGCGTCTCCAGCGAGTTGGGCGGCCACATCGCCAGTTTCGCCTCGGCCGCGACCCTGTACGATGTCGGCTTCAACCACTTCTGGCGCGCGCCGAACGACGCGCAACTCGGCGACATGCTGTTCATCCAGGGCCACTCCGCGCCGGGCATCTACGCGCGCGCGTATCTGGAGCGGCGGTTGAACAAGGAGCATCTGCGCAACTTCCGCCAGGAGGTCGGCGGCGACGGCGTCTCGTCGTACCCGCATCCGTGGCTGATGCCGGACTTCTGGCAGTTCCCGACCGTGTCCATGGGCTTGGGGCCGCTCATGGCGATTTACCAGGCGCGGTTTATGAAATACCTGCACCACCGCGGCCTGGTGGACGCCGGCGACCGCAAGGTGTGGGCGTTCCCCGGCGACGGCGAGATGGACGAGCCGGAGTCCATCGGCGCGCTGTCGCTGGCCGGGCGCGAGAACCTCGACAACCTGATTTTCGTGGTCAACTGCAACCTGCAACGCTTGGACGGCCCGGTGCGCGGCAACGGCAAAATCATCCAAGAATTGGAGAGCGAGTTCCGCGGCGCCGGCTGGAATGTCATCAAAGTCATCTGGGGTTCCTACTGGGACCCGCTGCTCATGCGCGACGACAAGGGCTTGCTGAAGCAGCGCATGGAAGAAGCGGTGGACGGCGAATACCAGGCGTTCAAAGCCAAGGACGGCGGCTTCGTGCGCGAGAAGTTCTTCGGCAAATACCCGGAACTGCGCGAGATGGTCTCCAACATGACCGACGCCGATGTGTGGCGGCTGAACCGCGGCGGCCATGACCCGCATAAAATTTACGCAGCCTACGCGGCCGCGGTGCAGCACCGCGGCCAGCCGACCGCGATTCTCGCCAAGACCGTCAAGGGCTACGGCATGGGCGAGGCCGGCGAGGGCCAGAACACCACCCACCAGCAGAAAAAAATGGGCGAGGACGCGATGTTGGCGTTCCGCGACCGGTTCAACATTCCGCTGACCGACGAGGAGGTGGCGCGCGCGCCGTTCTACCGTCCGCCGGAAGATTCGCCGGAGACGCAGTATTTGCTGGAGCGCCGGCGCGCCTTGGGCGGCTTTCTGCCGGCGCGCCGGACTTTCAGCAAACCGCCGTTCGAAGTACCGCCGCTGTCGCTGTTCCAGTCGCAACTCGACGGCAGCGGCAAGCGCAACATCTCCACCACCATGGCGTTCGTGCGCATCCTCTCGGCGCTGGTGCGCGAGCCGAATTTGAAGCGCCACATCGTGCCGATTATCCCGGACGAGTCGCGCACTTTCGGCATGGAAGGCATGTTCCGGCAACTCGGCATCTACTCGCCGAAGGGCCAACTTTATGAGCCGGAAGACGCCGACCAGTTGATGTTCTACCGTGAGAGCCGCGAAGGCCAAGTGCTGCAGGAAGGCATCAACGAGGCCGGCGCGATGTCGTCATGGATTGCCGCGGCCACCGCGTACAGCAACCACGATGTGTGCGCGATTCCGTTCTACATTTTGTATTCCATGTTCGGCTTCCAGCGCATCGGCGATTTGTGCTGGGCGGCCGGCGACAGCCGCGCGCGCGGGTTTATCTTAGGCGGCACCGCCGGGCGCACCACCTTGGCCGGCGAAGGCTTGCAGCATCAGGACGGTCACAGTTTAGTGTTAGCGTCCACGGTGCCGAACTGCGTCTCATACGACCCGGCGTACGGTTACGAGTTGGCGGTCATCATTCACGACGGCTTGCGGCGCATGTACCAAGAGCAGGAGAGCATCTACTACTACATCACGGTGATGAACGAAAACTACCCGCATCCGGCCATGCCGGCCGGCGCCGAGGAAGGCATCGTGCGCGGCATGTATCTGCTGCGCAGCGTCGGCAAGCCGGACAACCGTCTGAAAGTCACTCTGCTCGGCGGCGGCGCGATTTTGCGCGAAGTGGAGGCCGCGGCCGAGATGTTGGACGCGGAATATCAAGTCACCTCGGACATCTGGAGCGTCACCAGTTTTAACGAACTGGCGCGCGACGGCCAGGCCGCGGCCCGTCACAACGCGCGGCATCAAGGCGCGAAAGATGTTGCGCCGCGCCAATCGTTCGTCGGCATGTGTTTGGAAAACGCCGCCGGCCCGGTCATCGCCGCCACCGACTACATCCGTTTGTATGCGGAGCAGATTCGCGCGTTCGTGCCGCGCAAGTATTATGTGCTCGGCACCGACGGCTTCGGCCGCTCCGACACCCGCGCGCAACTGCGCAAATTCTTCGAAGTCGACAGCGCGCATGTCACGGCGCAAGCGCTGCACGCATTGGTCGAAGACGAACTGCTCCCGGCCGACGCCTGCCGCACGGCGCTGGAAAAATACGGCATTAATCCGGATAAACCAAATCCGGTTACGGTATAAACGCATCTACTGCATTGGATAACATGACCTCCGCATCCCAACAGCCCCGCGAGAAACTGCTGGAAAATCCGCCGTCCGAGTTATCAACGGAGGAGTTGATTTCAGTTTTGCTCGGCACCGGGGCCAAAAATAACAGCATCAAAAACTTGAGCCGGGAGTTGGTGGATTATCTGCGCGCCAACCTGGGTACGAAAGTTACCGTGGGAGATTTGACAAAATTTAACGGAGTCGGCAAAAACAAGGCGTTACAAATCATTTCCGCGCTGGAGTTGGGCGGGCGATTCAGAACCACCCGGGAAAAACTGAAGACGTATTCGGCGGGGCGCGGGGAGTTTATCCACGGCGATTGTTTGGACGGGCTAAAAACGCTTGCCGACAACAGCATCATACTGGCGTTCACTTCGCCGCCTTACCACAACGCCATCAACTACGCCGACCATATTAAAAAACTCGGCGGCGAGGTGCGCTATTGGGAGCGCAAAGAGCAATCATATCAATTTTACAAAGTGTTCCTGGTGGACCGATTCAAAGAGTTGTATCGCGTGCTCAAACCCGGCGGACACAATGTAGTCAACATTTCTCCGGTGGCCTGGGGCGGAAAACGCATGGCGTTGCCGTTTCATTTTGTCTGTTGGATGGAGGAACTGGGCTGGCAGTTCAAGGAAGATATTGTCTGGGAAAAGGGCATTGTCAAAGACAAGCGCAGCGGCGTTCTCATGCAACACCCTTATCCCGGCTACTACTACCCGAGTTTATCCGTGGAGTATGTTTTCGTCTTCCAAAAACCGGCCGGTGAAAAATCCAAAAACAACATCTACCATGACCGAACGGCGGCTGAAAAGCGCGCGAACCGGATGGACTTGACCGGTTATCAAGAGCAGAGCAAGAATGTGTGGAATATTCGCCCGGTGGCGCCGCGCGAAAATATCCACCCATGCCCGTTCCCTGAAGAACTGGCCAGCCGCGTCATCCGTTATTATTCCTACATGAATGACGTTGTTTTGGATATCTTCGCCGGCAGCGGGGTTACCAATCTGGCGGCGGAAAAACTTGGACGCCGGCATATCGGCATGGAAACCGAAAAAGAATACATCGATTACGCCGCAAAAATCATTTCCTGCGCGAACCACGCCGGCCAAACAAAACCGTCAACCGGACAACAAGATGAACAGCGTCGCCCCGCTTAAACAATCGTCCATGCTGCCGCCTGCATGGGGCGAACAGGAACGCGCGACAGCCAAATCGCCGTTGCGTTATCCGGGCGGCAAATCTCGCGCCGTCAACTGCATTCTCGATGCGTTGCCGCCCGGCATTGAGCGACTCTGCTCGCCGTTTATCGGCGGCGGCTCGGTCGAGTTGGCGCTGGCCGCGCGCGGCGTTGAAGTTTTCGCTTACGACGCCTTCCAACCTCTGGTTAATTTTTGGCGGACGCTGTTGGAAGACGCGGCCGGTTTGGCAGACACCGTGCGGCGATACTATCCGATGAAAAAGGACGCCTTTTACGCCCTGCAGAAACGGCATTCCGACATCGCCGACCCCGTCGAATCGGCGGCCGCGTTCTTCGCCCTCAACCGCTGCTCTTTTTCCGGCACCACTTTGTCCGGGGGCATGTCGCCAGGGCATCCGCGTTTTACCGTCGCATGCATCAACAGACTGGGCGATTTTAAGTTGCAGAACCTGCAGGTCGCCAAAGCCGACTTCAGCGAATCCATTCCCCGCCACCGCGCCGATTTTTTGTACCTGGACCCGCCGTACTGCATCGCATCCAAACTATACGGCACGCGCGGCGACCATCACCAGGATTTTGACCATGAAGGCCTCGCCAAACTGCTGTCTCAACACGACAACTGGCTACTGTCGTATAACGACTGCGAGACGGTGCGCGAACTGTACAACGGCTATCCGTTTAAGACGCCGACATGGACGTACGGCATGAATGCGAGCAAAGTTTCCAACGAAGTTCTCATCATGAGTCGGGACTATGCGACAAAGGCGGACCAAACGCCTGCAAGCGCATAGGAGGTCGATATGAATTTTGTCAATATTTTTGCCGAACTCCAAGAGGTCACATATGAACCTCGCATTCCGGTCGAACTGGAATCATATACGGCGGGCGACTTGCTTGCGGGCAATCTGAAGTCAAAAGGCGCGTTTCTGCTTGATTGCAACGGCAATAAATTTGCCGTCAGCCAATGGTTGTCCCCTAAAAGGACGCGCACCTTTCCTTATGCGCGCGTCTACGACACGCTGCGCATGAAAAACCGCGTCACTCTCATCCCGTTCTGCAAAGATGAAGGCGCGGACGGCGACCGTGATTTTTTGCAATGGGACACGGTGTCGCTGATGAGCGTGCTGAATGTTTATGTAATCCCCTGCTATTATGTGGAAGCGGAAAAAACGACGCGCCCCGGGCAGACGCGTAAAAATAAAATCACCAAACAAGTCATGGACTACCAACATGTGCACAAGAAAATTTGTGAGTTAAGCAATTATCATTCCAGCGCTTTGCACTGGAATTTGTTGCAGATGGACCAATTGTCCGAAATCGCCCGATTAACTTTGGATTCCTATCGTAATATTGCCCGTCGTACCGGGGTGCGCCTGCACGGGGAAGGCGGCATTAAAAAGCGAATCCAAATCATCGCCGACGATGTCGCAAAATTTAAACAATTGTCGCGCGCGTTGGCGGAAAACGCGCAAAACCGCGAGCGCTTAACCGACCAGCCCAAGGAGAAAACCGTGGCGCGCAAAGCCACGGTCACCATGAAAAACCTGATTGGCGGTTTGTATAACTGGACCGCCGATGAATGCACCGTTGTGTCTGGCCATGTGTTCTTGATTGAGAAAAAACACTCCCGAAATAAATGGTTGCCGTCGCGCATCGACATCAAAGACGCGTTTATTAAATCAGCGCTGTTTTGCAACATTAAAACGCTGATGATAAACGGCAAACGCATGCCGCACCGAACCGCCGTTGGATTGACTTCGGATGTTGTGCGGGGGAGTTTGCACAGCGCGATGAGCGACGCCGAGATTAATCAATTCTTGGCCGACAACAACGCCGGCGCCGCCGACCGGACTTTCATTTCGGAAATTGTCGCCGAGGCCGACAAGAACGGGTTTGGACTATTCATCGTTAATGCAAGCGATGCGAACGCTGACCAATATGGACTGCTGAAAAAATTGTTGTAGAATGGCCGAAACGCATTTTTAACAATCCGCAAGTTCAATATCATGCCGACCGAAATAACAGTGCCGGACATCGGTGATTTCGACGCAGTCGAAGTCATCGAGGTGCTGGTCAGCGCCGGGCAGACGGTGGCCGCGGAAGACCCGCTGGTCACGCTGGAAAGCGACAAAGCGACCATGGATATTCCCGCGCCGTGCGCCGGCGTCATCACCGAGTTGCGCGTGGCGGTCGGGGAAATGGTGGCGCAGGGGACGCCGGTGGCGGTGTTGGCGGAGGGGGCGGGGCCGGCCGATGCCGGGGCCGCGCCAGCTGAGGACACGACCGATGCCGGGGCCGCGCCGGCTGAGGACACGGCGGCACCGTCGCCGCAACCGTCGCAGCCGCCGGCGCAACCCGAATCGCCGGCGGCGGAATCACTGCCGACCGCCGATGCCGCATCGACGCCAGCACCGTCGGCGGCGGCACCGTCACCGCAACCGTCGCCGGAAAAATCGTCCGCCGATTCCCACCGTCCGCCGCCGACGCTACCGCCGCCGGTCGAGCGCGCCGGGGTCGCGCCGCCGCATGCCAGCCCGGGGGTGCGCCGTTTCGCCCGCGAATTGGGCGCGCCGCTGGCGCAGATTCACGGCAGCGGCGGCAAAGGGCGCATCGTCGAGGACGATGTTAAATCGTGGGTGCGGGAGTCGCTCGGCGGCGCGCCGGGCGCGCCGGGCGCGCCGGGGCCGGGGCCGGCCGGCGGCGGCATTCCGCCGATTCCGGAAGTCGATTTCAGCCAGTTCGGCGCGGTGGAACTGCAGAAGTTGTCGCGCATCGCCAAGTTGTCCGGCCCGCACTTGCAGCGCGCGTGGCTCAACATCCCGCATGTCACGCACCACGAGGACGCCGACATCACCGACTTGGAGGCGTTCCGCCGGTCGCTGAAAGGCGAGGCCGAGAAGGCCGGGGTGCGCGTCACCGTGCTCGGCTTCGCGGTGAAAATCCTGGCGCGCGCGCTTGCCGAGTTCCCCGCTTTCAACGCCTCATTGCACCCCGACGGCGCGCATCTCATCGTCAAAAAATACTGCAACATCGGCATCGCCGTGGACACCCCGCACGGCTTGGTGGTGCCGGTCATCCGGGATGCGGAGCGCAAGCGGCTGTTCGAGTTGGCCGCGGAGATGGCCGAGTTGAGCGAACGCGCGCGCGCCGGGCGGCTGAAAGCCGAGGAGATGCGCGGCGGCTGCATGACCATCTCCAGCATCGGCGGCATCGGCGGGGCCGCGTTCACGCCGATTGTCAACGCCCCGGAAGTCGCCATCCTCGGCATCACCCGCGCGCGCATGACGCCGGTGTGGGACGGCGAGAAGTTTCAACCGCGCTTGATGCTGCCGCTGGATTTGTCGTACGACCACCGCGCCATCGACGGCGCGGCGGCGGCGCGCTTCGCCGCGTATCTGGCGCGCGCGTTCGCCGATGTGCGGCGGTTGTTTTTGTAGCGGTTAAATCGCCAGCAACGCCAACAACAACGCCACCACCGCCAACACAAAACAAACGCCGAACTTGTTCCAGACGCTCAAGTCGGACCAGAATCGTTTCAGGTTCATCATTGCTCTCCGGTTGCCGCCATCATGGACGGTCCGCGGCCGGGAATCAACCGCCACCGTTGCCGCCGCCGCCACCGTTGCCGCCACCGTAGCGACTCATCTCCCGCAGCACCCGCCGCGAGCGCAACTGGCGGCCGCCTAACTGACGCTCAATCAGCGCGCGCGTCAACCGCTGCGCCTCGCGCAACTCGACATCGGACCGGAAGTCTTCGTCGCGCAGCGCATGCAAAGTGCGGCCGCTGACCGGCAACGCATCGGTCTCAGCCACCGCATCCGCCTCATGCGATGCGCGCGCGCGCACCGGGCCGCGCTCCGGCAGATAACGGTATTGCCCTTGCGCGTCGATGGCTTGGCCGGTGTCGGCGTCGCGGTCGAACATCGCGCCGAAACCGATGTGGCGAAGAAAATGTTTCTCGAACACGCGCAACGCATGCAGCACCTGGCGCGGCGACGGCGCGGCCGCGAGTTGCGCGACCGCGTCGTGGTAATGCTCGAACAACGCCTCATGCGCGTCGTGACGGTGCAGCAACAGCAGCAGCAATTCATTCAGGTAAAAACCGCTGGCCAAGGTTTCGCCTTTCATCGCGCCGCCGCTCACCGTCGAGTTATTTACCGTCGCGCCGTTCACCGTCGCGCCGTCGCCGGCCGGGCCGGCCGCGCGAGTTTCCACCGAAGTCAGCGTCGGCAACTGTCCCTTGCCGCTCCAACTCACTAACAGCGGCAGGAACGGCAGCAGCACGCCGCGCACCCGCGACTTGCCGCGCCGCGCGCCTTTGGCGAGCACCGTCAGGCGGCCGTGTTCGCGCGTGAACAAATCCACCATCAAACTGCTCTCGGCGAACGGCCGCGCGCGCAGCAAGTACGCCGGTTGTTGGTGCACTTTCATGGTTGCGATTTCATGTTTCTAAGCGCGTTCTTCTTCCAAGTAGCCGAGCGTGCGCAGCATCGCGGCGTTGCCGGCCCAGCCGCTTTGTACTTTCACCCACGGTTCGAGATAAACCTGCACGCCGAACGCTTTTTCCATCTGCTTGCGCGCGGCCTGGCCGATGGCTTTGAGTTGGCGGCCGCCGCGGCCGATGACGATGGACTTCTGACTGGTTTTTTCCACCCAGACAATCACCGCGACATGCAGCAGGTTGTCGCCGCGGTATTCAAACCGCGTCACTTCCACCGCGCTGGCGTACGGCAACTCATGGCCCAACAAGTTAAGCGTTTGTTCGCGCACCAGTTCCGCGGCCAAAAATCGCTGACTGCGGTCGGTGAACTGGTCAGCGGGAAAACCCGGCCCGCCTTCCGGCAACTCCGCGGCGATGAGGTTGAGGAAGTTGTCGACATCGCTGAACTTGCGCGCCGAAATCGGAATGATTTGTTTGAACGGATGCAACTCGGCCGAGTGTTTGATAATCGGCAGCAGGCGCGCGCGGTCTTTCAACCGGTCGATTTTGTTGATGAGAAGAATCACCGGCGCGCTGTTTGAGTCGGCGTTGACGTTGGCGCCACCGTCGCCGTTAGCGTTGGCGCCACCGGCCGCGCCGGCCCCGGCGGCGCGCCCGGCGCGCGCGACTTGCGCGAACAGTTGCTCCAGTTCCGGTGTCCAGCCGCGGCCGTCAATCATGAACAAAATCAAATCCACATCAGCCAAACTGTTGAGCGCGGTGCGGTTGATGACGCGGTTCAAACCTTTCGGCGGCCGGCGTTGCAAACCCGGGGTGTCGACAAAAACCAGTTGCGCCGCGGCCAGGGTTTTAATGCCGAGAATGCGGTGGCGGGTGGTCTGCGCGCGCCGCGACATGATGGAAATCTTCTCGCCGATGATGCGGTTGAGAAGCGTCGACTTGCCGGCGTTGGGCGGACCGGACAGCGCGATGACGCCGAAGCGGTGCGGCTCAGGCATCGCCGGCCAGGCGCTCCAATACGCCCTGCGCGGCGCGCTGCTCGGCGGCGCGGCGGCTGTCGCCGATGGCGGTTACCGGCTCCGCCAAACCGCGCGCCGTGCATGCCACCGTGAACACCGGCGCATGCGACTTGCCGGCGCAGTCGGTGACTTCGTATTGCGGCAGCGGCCAGCCGCGTTTTTGCAGCAACTCCTGCAGGCGCGTCTTGGCGTCCTTCGGGCTGTGCGGCGAGATATGCGCCAGCGCGGCCGCGAACAAGTCGAATATCACGCGCTTCACCGTCTCCAAACCGCCGTCCAAATACACCGCGCCGAGCACCGCCTCGAAAGCGTCGGCCAACATGGCGTCGCCGGCGTCGCCGCCTTGGTTGCGCGCGACATTGCCGGCCACGCTGCCGCCGAGTCGCAAGCACGGCTGCAATTCCAACTCGCGCGCGCGCGCCGCCAACTCTTCGCGCCGCACCAACTGCGCGCGCATGCGGGTCAAGTCGCCTTCCGCGGAGTCCGGAAACCGCGCATACAACGCATCGGTGATGATGAAACCCAGCACGCTGTCGCCGAGATGTTCGAGGCGCTCGTTGTGCGCCGCCGAACGACTGCGGTGGGTCAGCGCGCGCGCCAACAAACGGCGGTCATCGAAACGGTGGCCGAGTTTTGATTCCAAGGTCGACGACCAAGTGGAGCCGGGCATGGCGGCGCGCGCGGCCGGCGCGACACCGTAGGTTGTCGGCGCGGCACCGTGAGCGTGGCCGTGGCCATGGCCGTGGGCGACCGTCGCGGCGGCGCCGGCATCGGTAGCGTCGACGCTACCGGCGTTGTCGCTGGCGCTGGCGTTGTCGTTGTCGGCGCTCACTGAATGCGACTGCCGATGCGACTCCAATGCACGCCGCCCTGGCCCCAGCCTTTCCAACTGAACCAGATGAAGAACGCCCTCCCCACCACATGGTCTTCCGGCACGAACCGCCAGTACCTACTGTCGTTGCTGTGGTCGCGGTTGTCGCCCATGACGAAATAACTCTCGGCCGGCACCGTCACCCGCATGTCCCGCCCGCGCACCGCCGGGTCGATGACGATGGCGTGCGTGGCGTCGTCGATGCGCTCCAAGTAACTTTCGCCTTTGCGGCCGTACGCGTTGAACGGGAATTCGCCGGCCGCGGCGCGCGCCACCATCGCGCCGTTGATGAACAATTCCTTGTCCTGGTATTCGATGACATCGCCGGGCAAGCCGACCACGCGCTTGACGAAGTTCAAGGCCGGGTCCTTCGGGTAGCGAAACACCATGACATCGCCGCGCGCCGGGCCGCCGACCGATGCGACTTTGCTGTGAATCACCGGCAAGCGAATGCCGTATGAGAACTTGTTCACCAAAATGAAATCGCCGATGTGCAAACTCGGCAGCATCGAGCCGGACGGAATGCGAAACGGCTCGACCACGAATGACCTGAGCAGAAACACCGCCAACACCACCGGAAACAGCGCGCGCGCATACTCCACCAAAGTCGGCGGGCGGCGCATCGCCGGGGCGTCGCCGGCGGCCGGCGATGCGGCCGCGGCCTCTGCTGCCATGCGGCGGCGCTCGATGAACCGGTAGCCCAGCGAAATCACGCCGGTGACGACCACGAACACGAACAGCACTAAGGAAAAATCCACGCGTCCTCCGTTTTCATTTCGATGGTTTCGATGGTTCAGTTTGGCGCGGCTTAAATCGGCCACGCATACTGAATCGATGAATCATTAACCGCGCGACCGCTTACTCCCGCTCCACCTGCAGCACCGACAGAAACGCCTCTTGCGGAATCGACACCGCGCCGATTTGTTTCATGCGCTTCTTGCCGGCCTTTTGCTTTTCCAGCAACTTGCGCTTGCGCGAGACGTCGCCGCCGTAGCACTTGGCGGTGACATTCTTGCGCAGCGCGCGCACCGTCTCGCGCGCGATGATGCGCCCGCCGATGGCCGCTTGAATCGCGACATCAAACAGTTGGCGCGGAATCAATTCGCGCATGCGCTTCACCAACTCGCGCGCGCGATACTGACTCTGCTCACGGTGCACCAGCACCGCCAGCGGCTCCACCCGGTCGCCGTTAATCAGCACATCCACCTTGACCATCGGCGCGGCGGCGAAGCCGGTGAAGTCGTAGTCCAGCGACGCGTAGCCGCGGCTCACCGACTTCAACCGGTCGAAAAAATTCAGCACCACTTCGTTCAGCGGCATGTCAAATTCCAGCATCACCTGCCGCCCATGATAGCGCATGTTGCGCTGCGCGCCGCGCTTTTCCACGCACAACGACAGCACCGGCCCGACGAAGTCATGCGGCGCGAGGATGCGCGCGGCGATGCGCGGCTCGCGGATTTCCTCGATGGCCGACGCTTCCGGCAACTGCGCGGGGTTGTCGAGGCGGCGCGTCTCGCCGTTTTTCAGAAGGACTTCGTAGACCACCGTGGGCGCGGTGGCGATGAGGTTCAAACCGTATTCGCGCTCCAAACGCTCGCACACGATTTCCATGTGCAGCATGCCGAGAAAGCCGCAGCGGAAACCGAAACCCAGCGCCGCGGAGGATTCCGGCTCGAACGCCAGCGCCGCGTCGTTCAGCGCGAGTTTATCGAGCGACACGCGAAACGCTTCGAACTGCGCGTTGTCGACCGGATACAAACCGGCGAACACGGTCGGTTTGATTTCTTGAAACCCGGGCAAAGGTTCCGCGGCCGGTTCGCGACTCGATGTCACCGTGTCGCCGACCCGCGCCGCCGCGACATTCTTCAAACCCGCGACCATAAAGCCGACGCTGCCGGCCGGCAGTTGCGGCACATCGACGGCCTTGGGCGTGAACGCGCCGACGCGTTCAACCTGCGCGTCGCGGCCGGTGGACATCATGCGCACTTTGCTTTTGTCGGACGGCAGCGCGCCGTCGACCACGCGCAGCAATGAAATCACGCCGAGGTAGTTGTCGAACCATGAGTCGAGCACCAACGCGCGCAGCGGCCGGTCCGGGTCGCCGCCCGGCGCCGGCAACCGCTCGACGATGCATTCCAGCACCGCTTCCACGCCCTGCCCGGTCTTCGCGCTGACCGCCAGCGCGCCGCCGCAGTCCAAGCCGATGACATCTTCGATTTCCTTCAACACGCGCTCGGGCTGCGCCGCATCCAAGTCGATTTTGTTCAACACCGGAATCACGCTGAGACCCAAGTCCACCGCCGCGTAACAGTTGGCGACGGTCTGCGCCTCGACGCCCTGCGTGGCGTCGACCACCAACAACGCGCCCTCGCATGCGTTCAGCGAGCGCGACACTTCGTACGAGAAATCCACATGGCCCGGCGTGTCGATGAGATTCAATTGGTACGCGCGACCGTCCGCGGCGGTGTAGTTCAGCATCACGCTCTGCGCCTTGATGGTGATGCCGCGCTCGCGCTCCAAGTCCATGGAGTCGAGAACCTGCGCTTTCATCTCGCGCGCATCCAAGCCGCCGCACAACTGAATGAAACGGTCGGCCAGGGTCGACTTGCCGTGGTCGACATGCGCGATGATGGCGAAGTTGCGGATGTGTGATTGGTCAGCGGCGAGCATCGGGGCGCGGCGGCGCGGAACGGTTTGGCGACGGTTGCGGTGGTGACGGTGGGCGCGATTTTACCCCCAACCGCGGTCGGTTGTTCGATTCATTTCGCGCGCTGTACTTTTGCGCGACTGGCGCGGCCGGATTTCTGGCATTATCGGGCCTCGGCAATTGTGCAATCGCGCACGCGACTCGGAGACAACCATGGCGGCCAAGGTCGGACTCACCGGCGGCATCGGCAGCGGCAAATCGGCCGTGGCTGAAGCGTTCGCCGCGCTTGGCGTGACGGTCATCGACGCCGACCGCATCGCCCGGCGACTCAGCCAACCGGGCGGCGCGGCTTTCGACGCCATCGCGGCGCAATTCGGCGCCGAGATTTTGGATGCGCAAGGCCGCATCGACCGCCGCCGACTCGGCCGCATGGTATTCGCCTCGCAACAAAAACGCCGCCAACTGGAGGCGATTTTGCACCCGCCGATTCGCGCCGAGATGAATGCGCGCGCGCGCGATGATGCGCGGCCGTATTGCATCCTCGACATTCCGCTGCTCATCGAGAGCGGCTGGCATCTCGACATGCGCCGGGTGTTAGTCGTCACTTGCGCGCGCGACGAGCGCGTGCGCCGCATCGAACAACGCGCCGGCAACCGCATGAGCCGCGCCGACATCCAGCGCGTGATGAACAGCCAAGTCAACGACGCCGCGCGTTTGAAATCGGCCGATGATGTTATCGACAACAACCGCGGCATCGACGAACTGCAACCGCAAGTGCGGCGACTGCACGCAACTTATACCGCGATGTTTTCCTGATTCCGCGCCGGCGGGGAATCGTTTTGCGCGGCCGCATCGCTCGACAGTGCATCCACAATCGCCGGCACCGCGGCCAGTACATGCATGCCGCGGATTTCATCCAAGGTTCGCCATCGCGTTTGCTGGCCCTCCATGCCGCTCGCTTCGCCGGCGAATTCATCGACCACAAAAACTTCCAGCCACACCCGCGCATGCGCGTAGTCAAACGGCAACTTGAGCAGCGGGCGCGCGCATAACGGGGATGCAGCGACGCCGAGTTCCTCCGCCAACTCGCGCGCCAATGCATCGCGCGTCGACTCGCCGGCCTCGACCTTGCCGCCGGGGAATTCCCACTGCCCGGCGCACGGTGTGCCGGGCGCGCGGCGTTGGACCAGATAACGGCGGCCGCGCCGCAGCACGCCGACCGCGACATGCAGCCGGGAATCAGGAGCGGTAGTCGGCATTGATGTCGATGTAGCCGCGGGTCAAGTCGCAAGTCCAAACGCATGCGCGGCCGTCGCCGACCCCGGCATCGACTTCGATGAGAATTTCGTCGCCGCGCAAGTGTTGGTTCAGCGGCGCTTCGTTGTAGTCATCGACGCGCGCGCCATGCGCGGCCACCGTGACGCCGCCGATGGCGACGCGCAAGCGCGCCGGGTCGAGTCGCTGCCCGGACTTGCCGGCCGCCATGACCACGCGCCCCCAGTTGGCGTCGCCGCCGGCGATGGCGGTCTTCACCAGCGGCGAGTTGGCGATGCACTTGGCGATGCGCTGCGCCGCGGCATCGTCTTCGCCGCCGCGCACTTGCACGGTGATTAACTTGCTCGCGCCTTCGCCGTCGCGCACCACTTGCACCGCGAGGTCGGCGCATACTCGATTCAACGCGAGTTGGAAATCGTCAAGCGCGACGCCGGTCGCGAGTTGGTTGGCGGCCGCACCGGTGGCGAACAGCAGCACGGTGTCGCTGGTGGAAGTGTCGCCGTCGACCGTGATGCAGTGAAATGATTGGGCCACCGCCGCGCGCAAACAAGCGTCCAACGCCGGCGGCTCAACGGCCGCGTCGGTGAAAACGAACGCCAACATGGTTGCCATGTTCGGCTCAATCATGCCGGAGCCTTTGGCGATGCCGTTGATGGTTACCTTAACACCGTCGATGGCGGCGGTGGCGGTCGCGCCTTTGGCGAAAGTGTCGGTGGTCAGAATCGCCGCGGCGGCGCGCGACCAGGCGGCCGAGTCGGCGGGGGCGGCCGAGTCGGCGGAATCGGAATTGGCGGCGAGCGCCTTCGCCAAGCGCGGCATCGCGTCGATGATTTTTTTTACCGGCAACGGTTCGCCGATGACGCCGGTCGACGCCGCCAGCACTTGCTCCGGGCTGCAGTTCAATTGTTTCGCCGCGGCCGCGCAAGTCTCATACACATGGCGCGCGCCGTTGGCGCCGGTGAAAGTGTTGGCGTTGCCGGCGTTCACCAGCAGCGCGCGCGGCGCGTTGCCGGCTTGCAGCCGCTCGCGACACCACACCACCGGCGCGCCGGGCGTGCTCGACTTGGTCAACACCCCGGCCGCGGCCGCGCCTTGGTCCACCACCGCCAGCAGCAAATCATCGCGGCCATGATATTTCACGCCGCTCTCAAGCGTCGCCAAGCGCACCCCGGCAACCGCCGGCAGGTCGGGAAACGCGTCCGGCGCGAGCGGGGATTTATTCACGACGGTTGCCCCCGCCGTCATTCCCGCTGGGACGCGGGAATCCAGACGCCATGGAAGGCAAAGACGCTGGACTCCGGCTGTCGCCGGAGTGGCGGTTAAAAAACGCTTGACAAAACATCATCACATTTTCCCATGGCATTGTTTGTACTTCTTCCCCGAGCCGCATGGACACGGCGCGTTGCGGCCGATTTTTTTGCCGCCGCGCACGAATGGTTGCGCCGGCTGCGCGGTTTGTGACGGCATGGCGGCGCGCGCGCCGGCCGGCCGGGCCATGCGCGGCGACGCGCCGGCGTTCCCCGCATCCGCGGCCGGCGCTTCGGCGTCGGCGTGAATGAAACGCATCGACTGCAATCGCCGCCGCGCTTCGAGCGCGCGAATTTCTTCTTCGCTTGGGATATGCAAACGCGCCAGCAGCGAAGTCACTTCAAACTTCACATTGTCCATCAACGCGGTGAACATCTCGAACGCCTCGCGCTTGTATTCCTGCTTCGGATTCTTCTGCGCATAACCGCGCAAGTGAATGCCCTGGCGCAGGTGGTCCATGTTAAACAGATGCTCCTTCCACTGCTCGTCCAGCACTTTCAGCATCACCGCCTTTTCGAAATGCCGCATGTCCGCGGCCCCGACTTGCGATTCCTTTGCCGCGAACATGGCGTCGACTTCGGTCTCGATTTTTTGCCGCAATGTTTCTTCGTGCAGCGAATCGTCGTTGTCGAGCCAGTCGGTTAACGGCAACTTCATGCCGAACTCGGTTTCCAAGTCGCGTTCCAGCGCCGCGACATCCCACTGCTCGGCCATGCTGCCGGGCGGAATGCCGCGCGCGATGACGCCGCCCAACACTTCGCCGCGCATGTCGGCGACGGTGTCGGCGATGTCGTCGGTTTCCATCAGCATGTCGCGCTGCTGGTAAATCACTTTGCGCTGTTCGTTGGCGACATCGTCGTATTCAAGGAGTTGTTTGCGCGCGTCGAAGTTGTGGCCCTCGACTTTGGTCTGCGCGTTCTCGATGGCGCGCGTCACCCACGGATGCTCGATGGCCTCGCCTTCTTCCATGCCGAGTTTTTGCATCAAGCCCGCGATGCGCTCGGAGCCGAAGATGCGCATCAAGTTGTCTTCCAGCGACAGATAAAATCGACTCGAGCCGGGGTCGCCTTGGCGGCCGCACCTACCGCGCAACTGGTTGTCGACGCGCCGCGATTCGTTGCGCTCGGTGCCGAGCACATGCAGGCCGCCGCCGGCGATGACTTGGGCGTGGCGCTCTTCCCACGCCGCCTTCGCCGCGGCCGCCGCGGTTTGTTGCGCGTCGTCTTCCAGCGCCGCCAGTTCCAGTTCGAGGTTGCCGCCGAGCACGATGTCGGTGCCGCGCCCGGCCATGTTGGTGGCGATGGTCACGCTGCCGGGCCGGCCGGCCTCGGCGATGATTTGCGCTTCGCGGTCATGATGTTTGGCGTTCAGCACTTGGTGAGCGATGTTTGCGGCGCGCAGCAGCGACGACAGCCGTTCGGAGGATTCAATCGACGCGGTGCCGACCAACACCGGCTGGTTGCGCGCGCGGCATGCTTTGATGCCGTCGATAATCGCGGCGAACTTTTCATCGACGCTGCGGTACACCAAGTCGGCGTCGTCGCGGCGAATCATCGGCCGGTTGGTCGGGATAATCACCACTTCCAAACGGTAGATTTGCAAAAACTCCGGGGCCTCGGTGTCGGCGGTGCCGGTCATGCCGGACAGCGTGTCATACAAGCGAAAATAGTTTTGGAAAGTTATCGACGCCAAGGTTTGGTTTTCCTGCTGAATGGCGACGCCTTCCTTCGCCTCGATGGCTTGGTGCAAACCGTCCGACCACCGTCGCCCGGCCATCATGCGCCCGGTGAATTCGTCGATAATCACCACCTGGCCGTCGCGCACGATGTATGCGACATCTTTGTTAAACAAGTGATGCGCGCGCAACGCCGCATACAAGTGATGCACCAAACCGATGTTGCCGATTTCATACAAACTCCCGCCCTGCGGAAGGAGACCGTCGTCGACCAACAACTTCTCGGCGTTCTCATAACCTTGTTCGGTTAAATACACTTGGCGGGTTTTTTCATCGACGGTGAAGTCGCCGGGCTGGTCTTCGCCGTGCTGGCGCGCTAGGCGCGGCGCGATTTTGTCGAGGCGGGTGTATAAGCCGGTGCTCTCTTCGGCCGGCCCGGAGATAATCAACGGTGTGCGCGCTTCGTCGATGAGAATGGAATCGACTTCGTCGACGATGGCGAAACCGAGGCCTTGTTGAAACCGTTCCGCGGCGGTGAACGCCATGTTGTCGCGCAGGTAGTCGAAACCGAATTCGTTGTTGGTGCCGTAGACGATGTCGGATTGGTATGCGGCGCGTTTTTCCTCCGCGTCCTGGCCCGGCACGATAACGCCGACGCTTAAGCCCAGGAAACGGTAAATCGCGCCCATCCATTCGGCGTCGCGGCGCGCCAGGTAATCGTTGACGGTGACGATATGCACCGGCACCCCGGCCACCGCGTTCAAATACGCCGGCAGCGTCGCGACCAAAGTTTTGCCCTCGCCGGTTTTCATCTCGGCGATTTTGCCGCTGTTCAACGCCACGCCGCCGACCAACTGCACATCGAAATGACGCAGGCCCAACGCGCGCACCGAGGCCTCGCGCACCACCGCGAAAGCGTCGACCAACAAGTCGTCTTTGTTCGCGCCGTCGGCGATGCGCGCGCGCAGCTCGACGCTCTTGGCGGCCAACGCCGCGTCGTCCAACTGCTGCATGCCGGCTTCCAGCGCGTTGATGCGCTCGACGGTTTTGCCGATGTTTTTCAGCAGGCGCTGGTTGCGGTCGCCGAACAGGCGTTTGAGGGCGTGTTGAAACATGGAGGCGTCGGGCGGCGCGCTTAGGTGGCGCGCTTAATTGGCGCGCATTATGCCACGCCCGCGCCCGCGCCGTGTGGCATACTGCTTCGATGGCAAGCGATTTTCACACCCGGTACAGCCGCCAGATTCGTCTGCCGCAGGTGGGCGAGGCCGGGCAATTAAAACTGCGCGAGGCGCGGGTTTTCATCGTCGGCATGGGCGGCCTCGGCGCGCCGGCCGCGATGTACTTAACCGCGGCCGGGGTCGGCCATTTGACCCTTGCCGACTTCGACCGCGTCGACGAATCCAACCTGCAGCGGCAAATCATCCACGCCCACGCCGACATCGGCGAACTCAAAGCCGCGTCGGCCGCCGCCACCCTGCGCGCGCTCAACCCGCAAGTCGACATCGCCACGCTCGACTACTCGCTGGACGCCGGCGACTTGCGCGACGGCGCGGCCGCCGCCGACCTGCTGCTTGACTGCACCGACAACTTCCCCACCAGATTCGAGATGAACCGGGTGGCGCTGCAAACCCGCACGCCGTTAGTGTCCGGGGCCGCGATTCGCTGGGAGGGCCAGGTCACCGCTTTCGACCCGCGCGCGCCGGCCAGCCCGTGCTACAGGTGCATGTATCCGGACGATTCGGTCGACACCGCCACCTGCGCAATGGAAGGCGTGATTTCCCCGTTGGTCGGCGTCATCGGCGCGATGCAAGCCATGGAAGGCGTCAACATTCTGCTCGGCAACGGTCAACTGCACGGCGTGGTATGGCTGTTCGACGCCCGCGCCATGGAATGGCAACGCATGCAACTGCCGAAGAATCCACAGTGCGCGGAATGCGGCGACGGTTAACCGTTTAGAAAACCGCTTTTTGCCGTTCGCGGCGTTCGGCCAGTCGCGCGCGCAAGTATTCCATCGGGCGGTCGCCTTTGATGCGGTTGCAGTTGCCGCATAACAGTTGCAAGTTTTCCAGCAGCCACGCCCCGCCGAGCGACTTAGGGTAGATGTGGTCGATTTCCAAGTGATACGCCTCGAATGGTTTCTTGCAGCCGTTGCAACGGCCGCTTTGTTTGTCGAAGCAGTGCGCGTGAATGCGTTTCTTGGTCCAGGTCAATGTCTCAAGGTCGGTGCGCACCGGCGGCGTTTTGCTGGCGATGAAATCGTTGAACTGAATCGTGGTTTGACCGTTGTCGGTTTCGCTCAGCCGGTCAACCACCAAATCGATTGCCACATCCTCCAAATCGATGCCAATCCAATTGCGGTGGTGATTTTGCGCCGACACGCAAGTGGTCGCGCAGCCGCAGAACGGGTCCATCACCATGTCGCCCTCAACGCTCGACGCTTGAATAATGCGGTCGAGCAACGCCAGCGGTTTTTGCGTTGGGTAACCGGTGCGTTCTTTTGACATCGCGTTCAGCGACGGCAAGATGAACACATCGTCGGGGGTTTTCCCTTTCGGCATTTTTTGCCCGGCCTGCCCGCCTTTGCTGTACCGCCACTCGGTCATGCCGCTGGCGAATTCCTGCAGGATGCGGTCCCGGTTGAAAGTGTATTGAGCGTTGTTTTTGCAATACCAGAAAATCACATCATGGGAATTTGCCAGTTTCTTTTTGCCGCGGGACGCGTTGGTGTAGTACCAAATCATTTCGTTGAGAAAATTGTGCTTGCCGAAAATCTCGTCCATCAAAAGTTTCAGATAGTGACTGGCATAAGGGTCGCAGTGCAAATAGACGCTGCCGGTGTCCTTAAGAATGCGGTGCATTTCAATCAACCGCTGCGCCATAAAAGTCAAATAGGTTTTCATTGACGCGCCGTTCATCTTGCCCACCAAATCGATGTAGGTGAACAAGTCGGGATGACTCTCGTAAAAAGACAGCAGTCGAATGTCGACATCCTTCTCCCACACCCAAATGTCGTGGAAGCCGACTTGTCGGCCTTTCTTTGCGGCCTTTTTGTCCGCCGAACTGCCGATGGGGGCGCGATACATGCGCTTGGAATTAAACGGCGGGTCGAGATAAATCAAATCCACCGTGCAACTATTCATGCCGTGCATCACATCCAAATTGTCGCCGACATACAGTTTGTTTTTGGGGACAGGTTTGCGCGCCATTGTATTCATTTCCCGGTCCGCGTTTTCGCCGCCCGCAACCCCAACTCCCGCAATTGCCCGGCGTCGACGGCGCCCGGGGCTTCGGTGAGCAGGCACGATGCGCTTTGGGTTTTGGGGAAGGCGATGACATCGCGGATGGAGTCGGCGCCGGCCAACATGGCGGCGATGCGGTCGATGCCGAAAGCGATGCCGCCGTGCGGCGGCGCGCCGTATTGCAGCGCGTCGAGCAGAAAGCCGAACTGCGCGCGCGCCTGCGCCGCGTCGATGCCGAGCGTTGCCAGGACGCGCTGCTGCAACTCGGCTTGGTGGATGCGAATCGAGCCGCCGCCGATTTCCACGCCGTTCAAAACCAAGTCGTAGGCGCGCGACAGTACCCGCTCGGGCGCGCTTTCCAAGTCCTCGATGTCGGCCGCGCGCGGCGCGGTGAACGGGTGGTGCTGCGCTTCAAACCGCTTCGCATCTTCGTTCCACGCCAACAGCGGGAAGTCCACCACCCACAGCGGCCGCCAGCCCGGCGCGGCGAGCGACAAGTCGCGGCCGATTTCCACCCGCAACGCGCCGAGCGCGGCGTTCACCACCGCCGCTTTGTCCGCGCCGAAGAAGATTAAATCGCCGTTGGCCGCGCCGCTGCGCTCGAGGATTTGCGCCAGCACTTGGTCCGGCAGGAATTTCAGAATCGGCGATTGCAAGCCGTCGCGCCCGGCCGATGCGTCGCCCACTTTGATATACGCCAAGCCCTTGGCGCCGAAGCGGCCGACGAATTCGGTGTAGTGGTCGATTTGCGCGCGCGAGATGCCGGCGCCACCGTCGCCACCGTCAGCCCCGCCGCCCGGCACGCGCAACGCCGCCACGCGCCCGGTCGGGTCGCTGGCCGGGCCCGAGAACACCTTGAACTCCACCGTCGTCATCAAGTCGGTCAACTCGGTCAATTCCAAATCCACGCGCAAGTCCGGGCGGTCGCTGCCGTATCGCGCCAGCGCCTCGGCGCAAGTCATGCGCGGCAACGGCGCAGGCAACTCGACGCCGGCCGCGAGTTCAAAAACCTCGCGCAGCATCTCCTCCATCAACGCCATCACTTCGGCCTCGTCGACGAACGCCATCTCGACATCCAACTGGGTGAATTCCGGCTGGCGGTCGGCGCGCAAGTCTTCGTCGCGGAAGCAGCGCGCGATTTGGTAATAGCGCTCGAAGCCGCCGACCATCAGGAGTTGCTTGAACAACTGCGGCGACTGCGGCAGCGCGAAAAACGCGCCGGGATGGGTGCGGCTCGGCACCAAATAATCGCGCGCGCCTTCGGGGGTGGAGCGGGTGAGAACCGGCGTTTCGATGTCGACAAAATCGCGCGCGTCGAGGAAGCCGCGGATGGCGCTGACCACGCGGTGGCGCAGGCGCAGCGCGGTTTGCATCGGCGCGCGGCGCAGGTCCAGGAAGCGGTATTTCAGGCGCGTCGCCTCGCTCAAATCCTCGTCGTCGATTTGAAACGGCAGCGGCTCGGCGCGGTTCAGCAACTCGATGGTTTGCGCCGCCACCTCGATGTCGCCGCTCGGCAAGTCGGGGTTGACGGTGCCGTCCGGCCGCGCGCGCACCGCGCCTTCCACGCGCAGCACGAACTCGGCGCGCGCCTTGTCGGCCACCGCAAACGGCCCCGGCGCGTCCGGGTCCGCGACCACCTGCACCACGCCGCTGCGGTCGCGCAAGTCGATGAAAATCACCCCGCCGTGGTCGCGGCGGTTCAACACCCAGCCGGCCAGCGAGACGCGCTGGCCGATGTCGGCGCGGCGCAATTGGCCGCTTAAATGGGTGCGCATGGCGGGGGCGGAAATAGGGTAGGGCGGCGACGCTTGATGGCGACGGTGGCGGCTGTTGGCGAAAGCTAAGGTAAAGGTTCAGCGGTGGCGCGACGGTAATTTGGACGATTCAGCGCGCCGCGTCACGCGCTTTTTTGCAACTTCTCCGCGGCCGTCGACTGCCCCGCGGTTTTGCCGCCACCACCGTCGCTGCCACCGTCGCCGCCGGTTTTACCGCCGCGACCGTCGCCGCCACCGTCGCCGGTTTTACCGTCGCCGCCACCGCCGCTTTTACCGTCGCCATCACCGTCGCCGCCTTTACCGCCGGCGTGCGCCGAGTCGCCGTCCTTGGAGTCGTCTTTGGACGCGCCATCCTTGCCCGGCCGCGCGCCGCTGTGCTTGAAGTCGGTCGCATACCAGCCGCCGCCTTTCAGGCGAAACGCCGACTTCGACACCAACTTTTTCAGCCGCGCCTCGCCGCATTCCGGGCAATAAACCAGCGGCGCATCGGCGATTTTCTGCAGCGCCTCCAACTCATGGCCGCAAGATTCGCAGCGGTATTCATAAAACGGCATCGCGCTCCGCCCCCAAGCGGACAAAAGAAATTTGCGCGGCAGTATAAGCGATGCGCGCCCCCGCCGCAAACCGGCATGACAGCCGCGCGCCGGTGTGGTAACTTCCGCGCATCGTTAACCGCCATTCCACGAATCCCATGTCCATCACCCTCACTCCGCCCGCGGCTGCGCGGGTTAAATCTCACTTGCAATCGCGCGGCGGGGGGTTGCGCGGGTTGCGCTTGAGCGTCAAGAATTCCGGCTGCTCGGGGCTGGCGTACCACCTCGACTACGCGCGCGAGGCCGGCGACGCCGACCGCGTGTTTGAGAGTCGCGGGGTGCAAGTCATCGTCGCGGCCGCGGATTTGGAATTCATCGACGGCACCGAAATCGACTACATCGAGGACGGCCTGTCGGCGGCGTTCCACTTCAAAAACCCGAATGTGACCGAGCAGTGCGGCTGCGGCGAGAGTTTCACTGTTAATTAAGGGACCGCGCCCGGTCGCCGCATTCACCGCCGCGGCTCTGGCGGTCGCGCCCGCCACCGTCGCCACCGTCGCGCCCGCCGCCGTGCGCATCGCCGCCGTACCCACCGTTTGAGACGATGGTTTCCGTCGCCGTTAATCCGCTGTTGCGGCCGTCGCCGGAATCAACCGTCGCGCCGGCCGCCGCCGATGCCACTGCCACCACCGTCGCCGCCCCCAAGCGGTTCGCCATTTTCACCCTCGGCTGCAAGGTCAACAGTTTCGAGTCGGAGCATCTCGCGCAGCAACTCAGCCGCCAGGGCCACCGCCGCGTCGACGCGCATGCCGCGGCCGACCTCTGCCTGATTAACACCTGCACCGTCACCGCCGCCGCCGACCGCCAGGCGCGGCAGTTGGTGCGCCGCGCGATTCGCCGCCATCCATCTGCGCGCATCGTGGTCACCGGCTGCTACGCGCAGATGGACGCGGCCGCCTGCGCCGCCATTCCCGGCGTCGACGCGGTCGTCGGCAACGCGCGCAAACTCGATATCCCGGCGTTATTGCGCCCGTTGCTCGCCGGCGCCGGTGAATTGGCCGGTGAATCAGCCGGCGAATTGTCCGGCGAATCGACCGGCGAGTTGCCGCCAAGCGTGCCGAAAGTTGTGGTCGACGATTTCGCCGCGCTCGACCGTGACCTCAGTTTGCCGTCCGAATTGCTCGGCGGTTTTGACGGCCGCGCGCGCGCCTTCGTGCAGGTGCAGCAGGGCTGCGACCGCGGCTGCACCTTTTGCATCATCCACCAAGCGCGCGGGCCGAGTCGCTCGTTTCCGCCGGATAGGGTATGCGCGCAAGTGGAAAAGTTGGCGGCGAACGGCTTCCGCGAGGTGGTGATTTGCGGCGTCGATGTCGGCTCGTACGGCGATGATTTTGGCGACGATTTTGGCGCGGATTTCCCCACCGACAGCGGCGAACCCTTGGCCGCATTGCTGCGCCGCCTGGCAACCATCGCCGGCGATGTCCGCCTGCGCCTGAGTTCCATCGACCCGGCCCACATCACCGACTCCCTCATCGACCTCATCGCCGCCGGCGCGCTCTGCCCGCAACTGCACCTCTCGCTGCAAAGCGCCGACACGCTGATTCTCAAGCGCATGAGGCGCCGCGCCAACCGCGACATGATTTATGAACGCATCGCCGCCTTGCGCCGCGCCGCGCCGCATTTAACCTTGAGCGCGGACATCTTGGTCGGCTTCCCCACCGAGACCGATGCGCAGTTTCGCCGCACCCTGGCCGCGGTCGACGACTTGGAAATCGCCTGGCCGCATGTGTTTGCGTATTCGCCGCGGCGCGGCACCCCGGCGGCGCGCATTCCGCCGCCGCGCCAAGTGCCGCCGGCCGAGCGCAAGCGGCGCGCCGCGGCAGTGCGCGCGATGGGCCGGGCGGTGTGGGAAAGGGTCGCCAAGCGGCGCATCGGCGCGCGGCTGGAAGTGTTGGTCGAGGGCCGCGTCGCCACGGCCGCCGCGCCCGAAATCACCGCCATGCGCCACCCCACCCGCGCCCGCGCCGCCGACTATTTTCCGGTGCTGTTCGACGCGCGCGCGCCGGCGCCGAGCGGCCAGTTTGCCGCGGTCGAAGTCACCGCGCTCGGCGACGGCGTGCTGATTGCCCGGCAGCGCGCCTGACGGTTATAATCGCCGCCCCTGTTCCGTCCGCCACCACGGGCGCGGGCCGCCCGGCAACGCGGGCCGCCGCGCCGCCATCCACGCATCCCCGGAGCCCACCATGGCGACCCAGCGCACGCTGTCCCTCATCAAGCCCGACGCGGTCGGGAAAAATGTCATCGGCCAAATCTACCGTCGCTTCGAGGACGCGGGCCTGCGCATCGTCGCGGCGCGCATGCTGCGCCTGAGCCGTGAGCAAGCCGAGCAGTTTTACGCGGTGCACCGCGAGCGGCCGTTCTACGCCGACTTGGTTGAATTCATGACCTCCGGCCCCATCGTCGCGCAGGTGCTGGAAGGCGAGGACGCCATCGCGCGCAACCGCGAGGTGATGGGGGCGACCGACCCGGCGGCCGCGGCCGCCGGCACGATTCGCGCCGACTTCGCCACGGATGTCGAGCAAAACGCGGTGCATGGTTCGGATGCGGCCGAGACCGCGGCCGTGGAAATCGCGTTTTTCTTCGCTGACCACGAGATTTGCCCGCGCACCCGAGGTTAACCGGCGCGCCGCCCGCGTTTTCGCCGCCACCACCGTCGCCGCCGCCATGCAACCCGCCGCCAACTTGGCCGCCCTCGACCGCGCGGCGTTGGAGGACTTCTTCGCGCGCATGGGCGAGAAGCGATTCCACGCGGGCCAGGCGCTGCGGTGGATTTACCAGCGCCGGGTCACCGCGCCGGACGCGTTCACCGACTTAAGCAAGGCGCTGCGCGCGCGCCTGAACCGCGACGCGGCGATTGAATTCCCCGCGGTCGCGGCGCGCCGGCGGGCCGCGGACGGCACGCGCAAATGGCTGCTGCGGCTGGCCGACGGCAACGCCGTTGAGACCGTGTTCATCCCCGAGGCCGGGCGCGGCACTTTGTGCGTGTCGTCGCAGGTCGGCTGCGGCTTGAACTGCACCTTCTGCGCCACCGCCCGGCACGGCTACAACCGCAACCTGACGGTGGACGAAATCATCGGCCAGGTGTGGGTGGCCGCGGGGGAATTGGCGGGCGACCGTGACATCGATGGTGACGGTGTCGACGGCGACCACGGTGACCGTGACATCGATGGTGACGGTGTCGACGGCGACCCCGGCGACGGTGACGGTGACCACGGCCGCGGCGAAACCAAAACCAAAACCGCCATCACCAACATCGTCCTCATGGGCATGGGCGAGCCGCTGTTGAACTTCGACGCCGTGGTGGCCGCGCTGCGCCTCATGCTGGACGACTGCGCGTTCGGTTTGTCGAAGCGGCGGGTCACGCTCAGCACCGCGGGGTTGGTGCCGGCCATCGACCGCTTGGCATCCGCCTGCCCGGTCAGTTTGGCGGTGTCGTTGCACGCGCCGGATGACGCGCTGCGCGAGCAACTGGTGCCGCTCAACAAAAAATATCCGATTGCCGAATTGCTCGCGGCCTGCCGCCGGTACGCGGCGGCGCGCCCGCGCACCCGCATCACTTTCGAATATGTGCTGTTAGCCGGGGTCAACGATAGTTCGGCGCAGGCGCGCGCGCTGGCGAAATTACTCGGCGACATGCCGGCCAAAATCAACCTGATTCCGTTCAACCCGTCGCCGGACATCGACTACCGTCGCCCGTCGCCGGCCGCGGTCGAGCGCTTCCGCGACATTCTCATTGGCCGCAATCTGTTCACGGTAACGCGCAAAACCCGCGGCGACGACATCGACGCGGCCTGCGGCCAATTGGCGGGGAAGTTCACCGACCGCACCCGGCGTTCGCGACGCTGGGTGTCGGCGCCGGCGGTGCCGGCACCGTCGCCGGAAATGCCGTCGTCGCGGCCGAAAATGTCGACACCGTCGCCGGCCGCGCGTGATGAAACCGCGCCCGAGCCCGCGGCCGCCGCGGCCGGCTAATTCCGCCGGTGGCAAAAAAACGCCCGCCCCGGTCGGCCACGCCCGGCAAGTTGCTGCGCGAACAGCGCGAGTTGAGCGGCTGGTCGCGGGCCGAAGTGGCGTGGGCGTTGTGCCTCGCCGAGCGGCAGTTGCGCGCGCTGGAAGCCGACGACTACGCCAACCTGCCGGGCCGCGCCTACATCCTCGGCTACTGGCGGAACTACGCCAATCTTCTCGGCGTTTCCATCGACCACGCCATCGACGCGCACAAGTCCGGCCTGCCGCCGCGCGGCGCGCGCATCGCCTTGCGCGCCGAGTCGCGGCAGGCGCACGGCGTGTTGGAGCAGGCGCGGCAGCGGTGGGCGCTGGCGTTCGGCGCGGCCGCGGTGGTTTTTTTGGCGGCGCTGTGGGTCTGGCAGGGCGCGGACGACGGGCTTTCTTTGGCGCTGCCGTCGCTGTCGCCGGGCGCGGATTGGCGGAAGTGGCCCGGCGCGGTGGAGGAGTCGCCGCCGGCCGCGCCGGCCTGGAACGGCGCGCTCGATGCCGCGGGCGGCGCGGGCCCCGGCGTCGCCGATACGACGGTGCTGCCGGAGCCGAATTTTCCGGAGTCGGAGGCGACGGTGCCGTTGGCGGCGGAATCGGCGGTGGATTCCGCGGTGGATTCGCCGGCGAATTCGGCCGGTAATGCCGCGGCCGCGCAATCCACCGCGCAAATTACCGTCGCGGCCGTCGCGGCCGATAATTCCGCGGCCACCAACACCACGGCGGCCGCGGCAACCCCCATCCCCACCAACCCCCCACCGGAGCAAATCATTCTCGCGGTGCGCGAGGAATCGTGGATTGAAGTCCACGACGGCGACGGCCGGCGGTTGATTTACCGCAGCGTGGCCCGCGGCGCGCGCGTGACCTTGCGCGGCGCGTTGCCGTTCTCGGTTTTCATCGGCAATCCCGCGGGCGTGAGCGTGGAATACCGCGGCCAGCCGGTGGCGTTCACGGCCGGCCGCGACGGCTTGTTCGCGCGTTTCAGCATCGGCGCGCCGTGATGACCGCGGCCGCCAAACTGCAATCGGTGCGCGGCATGAACGACCTGCTGCCGGCCGGCATCGGCGTGTGGCATCGGGTCGAGGCCGCGCTGCGCGACACCGCGTGGGCGTACGGCTACCAAGAAATCCGCACCCCGGTGGTGGAAAAAACCGCGCTGTTCACGCATTCCATCGGCGCGTCCAGCGACATCGTGCAGAAGGAAATGTACACCTTCATCGACGGCGGCGGCGAGGACTTGGCGCTGCGCCCGGAGGCCACCGCCAGCACCGTGCGCGCCTGCAACCAGCACGGCCTGCTGCACAACCAGCAGCAGCGCCTGTGGTATTTGGGCCCCATGTTCCGCCGTGAACGCCCGCAAAAAGGGCGGTACCGTCAGTTCCACCAGTTCGGCGTCGAGGCTTTCGGCTGGGCCGGCCCGGACATCGACGCGGAAGTGATTCGCTTGAGCGCCGCGATTTGGCGGCGCTTGGGCATCGCCGATGTGGAGTTGCAAATCAACACCCTCGGCTCGCCATCCGTGGCCGACGCGTACCGCGATGCGCTGCGCGATTATTTCGCCGCGCATCGCGACGCGTTGGATGCTGACAGCGCGCGGCGGCTGGACACCAATCCGCTGCGGATTCTCGACAGCAAAGTCGCGGCGACGCGGGAAGTCATCGCCGGCGCGCCGGACATCCGCGATTTCTTCGACGCCGCGGCCGCGGCGCATTTCGACGGTTTATGCGATTCGCTGCGCCGCGCCGGTGTAGAATACGCGGTCAATCCGCGGTTGGTGCGCGGCTTGGACTACTACACCGCCACGGTGTTTGAGTGGGTCGCCGGCGACCAACTCGGCGCGCAAAACGCGGTGTGCGCCGGCGGCCGATACGACCGATTGGTCGAGAATCGCGGCGGCCGGCCCAGCCCGGCCGTGGGTTTCGCGCTCGGCTTGGAGCGGCTGGTGGAACTGGTGCAGCCGGGCGATGCCGCGGATGGCGCGGTGCAGATTTATGTCGCATGCGCGGCCGATTCGGCGGATGCGGCCGATGCGGCGGACGCGGCCGCGGAAGCCGTCACCGTGTCGGAGTTGCTGCGGCGCGACGGTTTGACTGTCGCCATGCACTGCGGCGGCGGCAAACTCGCCAAGCAGTTGCGCCGCGCGGCGCAGAGCGGCGCGCGCGTCGCGGTCATCACCGGTTTGCCGGGCGACGGTGGCGAATCGACCGGCGCGACCGTGCAAGCGAAACCGTTGCGCGGCCAAGGCGACGAGCAGCGCATCGGCATCGACGCGTTGGCGGCGTGGTGCCGCAAACACATTTAATTTTTTCCCCATCAACCCAATCGAAAAATGGCAGAACCAAACCAACCCCAACCCGAACCTCGAGTCAAAACCCGAGTCGCCGACTCGGATATGGAGCGCGCGCGCGAATGGTGGCGCGACTACGGCCGCGCGATTGTGGCCGGCGCGGTCATCGGCCTGTCGGCCGTGGTCGGCTTCAACTACTGGCAGCACCGTGAGCAAACTCGCGCCGAGTCCGCGTCCGATTTGTTCGAGACCATGCACGAGTTGCTGGCCACCCACGCCACCGAAGTGGCGACGGCCGAGGCCGAAGCGGAGGCGGCCGCGGCCGCCAAAGAAGCGGAAGAAAACGCTGAGGACGATGCCGGCGAAGACGAGGAAACCGCGGGCGACGATTCCACCGTCGATGAAACCGAAACCGCCGAATCTGACGGTGCCGAAGAAACCGCGGCCGAAACCGCGGACGAATCCACCGAAACCGTCGAAACCGACGAATCCACCGAACCGGAAGAATCCGAAACCGCCGCCGCCATCCGCGACACCGCGGAAGAATTAATGGCCGACTACGCGGCCACGCCGTACGCGGTGCACGCCGCTTTCGCGTTAGCCAAGTTGTCGGTGGAGCGCGGCGAGTTGGCGCCGGCCGCGCAGTCGTTGCAGTGGATTCTCGACCACACCGGCGGCGACGATGCGGTGCTGCGCCACATCGCGCGCCTGCGGTTGGCGTCGGTGTTGTTGGCGCAAAATGAAGCCGAGCGCGCCATCGAACTGCTGCGCCGGCCGGTTGACGCCACCACCGGATTCACCGCGCGCTACGACGAACTGCGCGGCGACGCGCACCTGCAAAGCGGCGACAGCGACGCGGCCCGCGACGCCTACCGGCGCGGCCTCGACGCGTTGTCCGCCGACTCCATCGGGCATTTTCTGCTCAAATTGAAATTAGACAACTTGGGCGGCTGAAGTGAAGCGGTGGTTGGCGGTCGCCGGGTTGCTACTCGCGGGTTGCCAGGCCGGCGAGCGCGCGGCGCGCTGGGACACCTACCAGGAGCCGGTCGCGCCGCAGGAATTGCCGCGGGCCGCGGGCCTGTCGGAGTTGAAAATGCTGTGGCGGCGCGACTTGGGCGACGGCCCCGAGGACGGTTACGCGCTGCTGCAACCGGCCTACAGTGATGGGGGTGGCGGCGACGGTGGCGTTGTTCGCGACGGTGCCGGCGGCGCGCTCTACGTCGCCAGCCGCAGCAGCGTGTTCAAACTCGCGCCGGCCGACGGCGCAATCCAATGGCGGCGCGACTTGGAATCGGAGTTGGGCGCGGCGGTGTTCTCCGGGGTCGGCATCGCCATGGCCGGCGCGGTCGCGGTTGACGAAGGCGGCGTGGTCGCGGTGGCGCTGGACGACGGCCGCGTCATCGCCTTGGACGCGGCGAGCGGCGAAACCTTGTGGGCGGCGCCGCTCGGCCGCCAGATTTCCGCCATTCCCGCGGTCGGCATCTCGCGCGTGGTGGCGCGCACCGCGGACGGCTTGGTGGCCGGCTTGGACGCCGCCACCGGCGAGTCGGTGTGGTCGTTTGAGCGCGACATGCCGGCGCTCAGCATCCACGGCGATTCCCCGCCGCTGATTAGCGGCGACGCGGTTTTCACCGGCCTGGCAAGCGGCAAATTGGTCGCCAACAGCGTGGTCACCGGGCGCGAGTATTGGGAGACCGAAGTGTCGTTCGCCAGCGGGCGCAACGAGTTGGAGCGCCTGACCGACACCGACAGCGCGCCGCTGGTCTCGGCCGCGACGCTGTTTATCGCCACTTACCAGGGCCATGTCGCGGCGCTGCGCCTGCAGGATGCGGCGCTGCAGTGGAAGGCCGAAGTGTCGTCGCGGCTGCCGATGGCGTTGGGCGGCGGGCGGCTGTTGGTCACCGCCGACCTCGGCGCGGTGGTGGCGCTGGACGCCGGCAGCGGCGAGGTGTTGTGGACGCAGGAGGGGTTTCGCGGCCACGGCATGAGCCGCCCGTTGGTGGTCGGCGGGGGCGCGCGGGTGGTGGTCGGCGACGCGGCCGGCAATCTGTATGCGCTGGACGCGGCCGACGGCCAACTGCTGGAAAAACGCAACTTGGGCGGCGGCGCGGTGGTGGCGCTGGCCGCGGGGCCGGGCCAGTTCGCGGTGTTCTCGGCCGGCGGCCGCCTCAGCGTGTGGGCGTTGCACGCGGCCGAGTGACCGTCGCGGTTTGCATTATTGCGCCGCCACCGTCGCCGGGTTTGCCGTCACCGTCATCGCTGTTGTCGCCGCTACCGTTTTTGCATCCGCGGCCGTTGAACCGTCTCATCCAATGCTCCCGGTGCTCGCCCTGGTCGGTCGGCCGAATGTCGGCAAGTCGACGCTGTTCAACCGCCTGACCGCCTCGCGCGATGCGATTGTCGACGACCAGCCGGGCGTGACCCGCGACCGGCTGTACGGCCGCGGGCAACTCGGCGGCCGGAAATTTTTGGCGGTGGATACCGGGGGGTTGGAGGACATCCGCGGCGGCGACGACGGGGTTCTCGGCCGCGACGGCGGGGTTCTCGGCCGCGACGGTGACGGTTTTGCCGCCGGTGATGCCGATACCGTGAATCCCTTCGCGGCGTTGATTCGCGAGCAGGTGGAAGTCGCCATCGACGAAGCGCAGGTGACGCTGTTCATGGTCGACGCCGCGGACGGCTTGGTCGCGCCGGACCGCGACATCGGCGCGCGGTTGCGGGCGAGCGGCGCGCGGGTGCTGGTGGTGGTGAACAAAAGCGAAGGCGTGGAGGCCGAGTTGGCTGCGGCCGAGTTTCAGGAATTAGGCCTGGGCGCGCCGTTCGCCATCTCAGCCAAACGCGGCGATGGGGTGGCGGAAATGCTCGCGGCCGCGCTGGCGCGTTGCGGCATGGACGACGGGGAATTCGCCGCGGACGCGGATGCCGCGGCCGCCGATGGCGATGGCGATGCCGATGCCGATGCCGGCCGGCCGGTCATCGTACTGGCCGGGCGGCCGAACGCCGGCAAATCCACCCTCGCCAACCGCCTGCTGCGCGCGCCGCGCTTGCTGGTCAGCGCCACGCCCGGCACCACCCGCGACAGCGTGCGCGTGCCGGTGGAATTCGACGGCCGGCGCTGCATCCTCATCGACACCGCGGGCGTGCGCAAAAAATCGCGCGTGCGCGCCGGCGAGACGGTCGAGAAATTCTCGGTCATCAAAGCATTGCAGGCGGTCGAGGCCGCGAATGTCGCGCTGTTAGTGTTAGACGCGACTTGCGAAATCGGGTTTCAAGACGCCGCCATCGCCGGCATCATCCGCGACTTGGGGAGGTCGCTGGTGGTGGTGGTGAACAAGTGGGACCGCTTGGAAGCCCGGCAGCGGCGCAAAATCGAAAGCGAATTGGAGCGCAAACTGCCGTTTTTGCCGGATCCGGAAATCTTGTTCGTCTCGGCGCTGCGCGGCTCCAACCTCGGCCGCATCATGCCGGCCGCGCTGCGCGCTTTTGACGGCGCATTCGCCGACTTGCCCACCGCGCCGGTCAACCGCGCATTGCAAGAAGCGGTGACGCGCGCGCCGCCGCCAATGCACAAACGCCGCCCGGTGCGCCTCAAGTTCGCGCATCAATCCGGCAAAAACCCGCCGGTCATCGTGGTGCACGGCAACCTCGCCGGCAAACTCTCGGCCGGCTACCGCCGATACCTGGCGCGTCACTTCGCCCGCGCCTTCCGCCTCACCGGCACCCCGGTGCGCATCATCCCCCGCAACGCCGACAACCCGTTCGCCCCCGCGCCCGCCCCGCCACGCCGCGCCAAGAAACGCTCGGGCCGGGGGAAGAAGTAGCGTGGTAGGATGGCCGCGGGGATTGGCGCGATGAAATTCACCGACAAAATTTACAACGCCGACTGCGTCGCGGGGATGCGGCGTTTGCCCGACGGCGCGGTGGACTTGGTCATCACCGACCCGCCTTTCGCCATCGACTTCAAAGCGCAGCGAAGCAACTACAACCGAACCGCGTCGCGGGTGATGGACGGCTACAACGAAATCCCCGCGTCGCAATACGCCGACTTTACGCAGGCGTGGATGCGGGAAGTGTACCGCGTCGTCAAACCGACCGGCAGCGTGTTCGTTTTTTCCGGCTGGAACAACCTGAAAGATATTTTGATTGCGGCGGATGACATTGGATTTGTCACCGTCAACCACATCGTCTGGAAATACCAGTTCGGCGTCGCCTGCCGCCGCCGGTTTGTGACCTCGCATTACCACTGCATTTTTTTATGCAAGGACGACGCCAAGCGCAAGTTTTTCCCGAACGCGCGATTCGACAAAAGCGCGAAGGCGGAAAACGGCGGCAGTTTGCGTTACCGTGACATGGAAGATGTATGGACGATTAAACGGGAATACTGGCACGGCGACAAGAAAACGCCGACCAAGTTGCCGGCCGAGGTGGTGGAAAAGATTCTCGCTTATACCAGCGAAGAAGGCGACTTGGTTCTCGACCCGTTCCTCGGCTCCGGCCAGGTGGCGGTGGTCAGCAAGATGCGCAAACGTCGGTACATGGGGTTTGAGATTGTCGAAGAGTACTACGCTTTCGCCAAAGAACGGTTGGATAAAAACGCGTACCGAATCGCCGCGGAAAATTCAAATACAAATCATCCAGCATGTTTATTTACTGGACATGTATGACGAGACCGGTTTGTCGCCGGCCGACTTCGACGAAGGATTGATGCACATCGGCGTCGAGTATTGCTTCAATCATGCCGAACCGAATTGCGCCGCATGTCCCATCAACAAACATTGCGAAGGACATAACAAAAACCCCGGTTTGATTCACGATTATAGAACTTGACTCGCCGCGGCCGGGCCGGCGGTAAAAACGCCGCGGTTCATCATTCCTCCACCGGTTCATCCACCACGCACAAAAACTGGCCGCGGGCGACGCGGGCGGTGAGGACTTGGCCCTTGCGGGTGCGGGCGGCGTCGGTGACCACTTTGCGGCGTTGGTCGCTGAGAATCGCGTAGCCGCGCTGCAGGGTGTGGGTGGGGCTGAGCGCGCGGGCGTCGAAGGTGAGGCGGTCGACGCGCGCGCGGGCGGCGTCGATGCCGGCCGCGGCGGCCGCGGTCAAGCGGTTGTGCGCGGCCGTCATGGCGCGGCGGCTGTCGGCAAGCGCGGCGCGCGGCGAGTGGTAGCGCACGCTCGCAACTTGGCGGTCGAGTTGCCGGCGGCGGCGCTCGATGCGCTCGTTAATTAAGTACAGCAGTTCGGCGGCCAAGGCGCGGCGCGACTGCTCGGCCAGGCGCAGGCGGTCGCGCGGATGCGTCAGGCGCGCGGCGGTGTAGTCGAGTCGCAGGCGCGAATCGTCGATGGCGCGCTGCGCGGCGTCGCGTAGGCGGGCCGCCAAACGGCGCAAGTCGACTTGCAGTTGCGCGCGTTCCGGCGCGACCAATTCCGCGGCCGCGGTCGGCGTCGGCGCGCGCCGGTCGGCCGCCAGGTCGGCGATGGTGAAGTCGGTCTCGTGGCCGATGGCGCTGACCACCGGCAACGCGGAGGCGAAAATCGCGCGCGCCACGGACTCGCTGTTGAACGCCTGCAAGTCCTCCAGCGAGCCGCCGCCGCGCGCGACGATGAGCACTTCCGCGTCGCGGCGACGGTTGGCGATGTCGAGCATCGCAACCAGGTCGTCGACCGCGCGCGCGCCTTGCACCGTGGCCGGATAAACCACCAACCGCGCCGGCGGAAATCGCCGCGCCAAAGTGACGCGAATGTCGTGCAGCGCCGCGCCGCTTTTCGATGTGATGACGCCGATGGCGCGCGGGCAGGCCGGCAACGGTTTTTTGTGTTCCTCGGCGAACAAGCCCTCGGCCGCTAACTGCCGTTTCAGGCGTTCAAACTCCCGCCGCAGCGCGCCTTCGCCGGCGTCTTCCAAGTGGTCGACGATGAGTTGCAAATCGCCGCGCGGCGCATACACCGACACCTTGCCGCGCAGCAACGCCTGCATGCCGTCGGCCGGCTGGGTCGCGCCGGCGCGCAAACGGTTGCTGAACAGCACGCAACGAATCACCGCATCGTCGTCGGCCAGCGAGAAGTATTTATGCCCGGAGCGCGGCGCCGCCAGGTTGGAGATTTCACCCGCGACCCACACCGCGCGGAACTGGTCTTCCACGCTCGCGCGCAGTTCGGTGACCAAGCGTTTGACCGAGAACACCGAGTCCGAGTCCGGCGGCGGCGCGGCCGGCGGCGGTGACGCTGCGAAGGGATTCGGCGGCATCAGTTCGTCGCCCCCGTCGCCTCTTGTACAATTGGACCGCGGTCCGGCCGATACGGCGACATATCGAGGCCCGGCGCGCGCCCGCAAATCATGCGCGCCACCAACCGCCCGCTTTTGGCGGCGGCGGTCAGGCCGATGTGCTGGTGGCCGCAGGCGAAGAACACGCGCGCATCGCGCGGCGACGGCCCAAGCAGCGGCAGACTGTCGGTGGTGGCCGGGCGGTGGCCGAGCCATTCGTCGCAACTTTCGGCGCGCAGGCCCGGCAGCAACGCATGCGCAGCGCGCCGCAACATCGCCAACGGTGCGGCCCGGCGCGGCGCGCGCAAGCCCGCGAACTCCACCAAGCCGGCCAGGCGCAAGTCGCCGTCCATCGGCGTCGCCACCGCCTTGCGCTGCGCAAACATCACCGGCCGGCGCGGCGCGCCGGTCGCGGCGCGGAAGTGCAGGTGGTAGCCGCGCTCGCTTTCCAGCGGCACATTGGCGCCGAAGCGCCGGCCGAGCGGCCCCGACCACGCGCCGGTGGCGATGACCGCGGCCGCGACTTCGATGCCGCCAGCCGGGCCGCCGCGGGTGAGGATGGCGACGCCACCACCGTCGCCACCGTCGCCGCGCGGGCGGATGTCCGCGACCTCGGCGCGCAGCAACTCGCCGCCGCCGCGCGTCACTTCGCCAGCCAACTCGGCCACATAATCGCCGGGCGAAGCGATGCAGGCGTGGCCGCCCAACCTTACGGCGAATCGATGCGCGGCCCCCAATGCCGGCTCGACTTCGCGCACCGCCTCGCCTTCGATGACTTCCCACGCGAAGCCGGCCGCGGCGCGCAAGTCCCAGGCGAATTTCTCGGCGGCGAACGCCGCGCGGTTGGGGTAGACGAACAAGTAATCGGAGTCGCGGATGCGGCGCGCCGCCGGGCCGTCGCCGGCCAGCGCACGGTGTTGCGAGACGCTGTCGACCAGCAGCGGCGCGAGCGCGGCGGCGATGCGTTGCACCCGCGCGCGCCGGGCGTTGGCGGTGTATGGCATGAGCCACGGCAGGAGGCGCGGCAGGTACGGCCATCGCAGAAATAATGGCCCGTCGCGGTCAAACAGCATGCGCGGCGCGTGGCGTGCCACGCCCGGCGTCGGTACCGGCACCATCGCGCAGCACGCGAGAACGCCGGCGTTGCCTTGCGATGCGCCGGCCGCCGGCCCCGCGCGGTCGATGACGATGACGCGCCGCCCGAGTCGCAGCAGGTGCAACGCGCAGGCGATGCCGACGATGCCGGCGCCGATGATGCCGACCGGGGCGTTCATGGATGCGCTGGGGGCGACGCCGGGGGTGTCACCGTCGCCGCCGGATTCGCCGGACTCGTGACCGTCGCCGCCACCGTCGCCACCGTCATCGCCCCCATCACCGTCACCGCCGTGGTCACCGTCGCCCCCATCACCCACCCAACCAATCCTCTTCGCGCAAATACGGTAGCGCCGCGCGCAGATATTCCACCATCGACCATAAAGTCAGCAGCGCGGTGACATACAACAAAATTTCGCCGATGAGAAAAATCGGAACGCCGTAAATCGCCTTGCCGTACAGCAGCACGCTGATGGAAACCATCTGGAAAATGGTTTTGTATTTGCCGAGTTGCGCCACCGCCACCACGCCGCGCTCGCCGAGTTCCGCCATCCATTCGCGCAGCGCCGAGACCACGATTTCCCGGCCGATGATAATCGCCACCGCCACCGCAAACGGCATCGGGTGCAGCACCGTGTCCAACACCGTGCGGTCGGAAACCAACAACACCAGCGCCGAGGAGACGATGAGTTTGTCCGCGACCGGGTCCAGGAACGCGCCCAAGGCCGTGGCCGCGTTCATGCGCCGGGCGATGAAGCCGTCCAGCCAGTCGGTCAGCGCCGCCAGCACGAAGGTGGCGGTGATGATGACTTCGCGGTACGCCGACGGCCAGAAATACATCACCACCAACACCGGAATCAACGCCACCCGGAACAGCGTGAGGAGGTTGGGGATGTGGATGAGCATGGCGGAGTCGATGCGGCGGCGGCGGGAATTGAATGCAGCGCGGGGTTCAATTGGAATGCGGCGGATTGTGCCGCAAATCGCGCCGCAAGTGACGGTGTTTATCGCTGCGCCGGGGAGGCGCGGCGACGGTGGAAAGCGACGGTCAAAAGCGACGGTGGAAAGCGACGGTGGAAAGCGACGGTGGAATTGACGGTGAAAGGCGACGGTGGAATCGACGGTGACGCTCGCCGCGACATCGATGCAACCGCGCCGCTCAATCATGCAGTTGCCGGTAAATCCGCTCGGCCAACGCCGGGCTGATGCCGGGCGTGTTCGCCAAGTCATCGACCCCGGCCCGGGCGATTTCGCGCAGGCCGCCGAAGCGCCGCAACAGATTGCGGCGGCGTTTCTCGCCGATGCCTTCGATGTGTTGCAGCGGCGAAGTCGAGCGCGCTTTGGCGCGGCGTTTGCGGTGGCCGGTGATGGCGAAGCGATGCGCCTCGTCGCGTACGCGTTGAATCAAACGCAGGCCCGGCGACGACCGGCCCGGCGCCAACGCGCGCGCGCGGCCGAACACATGCAACTGCTCCTCGCCAACGCGTCGCGCCCGGCCCTTGGCGACCGCGACCAACGCCACTTGACCCAGCAACTGCAATTCTTCCAGCGCCTCGGCGGCCGCGCGCAGTTGCCCTTTGCCGCCGTCGATGAGAATCAAGTCCGGGCATTTGCCGTCTTCCTCCAACATGCGCCGGTACCGGCGCAGCAAAGTTTGGCGCAAGGCCGCGGTGTCGTCGCCGGGCGCGATGTCGGCGATGTTGTATCGGCGGTAGTCGGACTTCACCGGGCCTTGCGAATCGAAGGCCACGCATGCGCCGACCGCGCGCTCGCCCATGGTGTGACTGATGTCGAAACATTCAATGCGCGCCGGCGCTTCGTCCAACGCCAACAAGTCCACCAGCGCATGGCGTTGCGCGTCGACTTGGTCGCGTTGTTCGAGATGCGCGCGCAGGTGGTCGGCGGTGTTGATGCGCGCCGCGTCGAGCCATCGGGCGCGGTGCGCGCGACAGTGGTATTTAATCGCGACGCGTTTATTTTCCGTCGCCAACGCCGCTTGCAATGAATCGCGCCCGGTGATTTTTTCGCTCACCAAAATCTCCGCCGGCGCCTGCGCGCTGGAGTCGCCGAGATAATTCTGCGGCAAAAACGCCTCCAACAACGCCGCGGGTTGCAAGTCCAGCGGATTGCCGCGCACCTGAAACCGCGCGCCGAGGTTGCGCCCGTGGCGAATCGACAGCACGCCAAAGCACGCCACGCCGGCGTCCACGGCCACCGCCACCACATCGGCGTCGGCGCGGCCCGCGGTGGCCGATTGCGAACCGCGCGCGCGCTGGATGAGCGCGATGCGGTCGCGGTGGCGGGCCGCGGCCTCGTAGTCCAGGGCCGCGGCCGCCTGCTCCATTTTCCCCGCCAACTCGTCGCTCAACGCGGAGTCACGCCCGGCCAACATGGCTTGCGCTTGGCGGACATCGTCGCGGTAATCGTCGCGCGAGATTCGTCCGACGCACGGCGCGCTGCATCTTTGAATTTGATACTGCAAACACGGCCGCGAACGGTTGCGAAAGAACGCGTCGGTGCATTGGCGCAAGCGAAAAATCTTATGCAGTTGCGCGAGCATTTCGCGCACCGCCGCGGCGCTGGGGTAGGGCCCGTAATAACTGTCCGGGCGCGCGCGGCGGCCGCGGTAAAACGAAAACCGCGGGAACTCGGCGCGCGCGTTCAAGCGGATATACGGAAAACTTTTGTCGTCGCGCAGCGAGATGTTATAGCGCGGGCGTTTATTTTTGATGAGATTGTTTTCCAGCAGCAGCGCCTCGCTCTCGGTCGCGGTCTGCTGAATTTCCGCGCGGTGAATTTTCGCCACCATCAACCGCGTCTTCGGGTTTGGATTCGAGGCGCGGAAGTAACTCGCGACGCGCGCCTTCAAGTTGCTCGCCTTGCCGACATACAACGCCTTGCCGTCCAGTTGGTAAAACACATACACGCCGGGCCGCGCCGGCAGCGACGCCAAAAAACGCGCGGCGTCAAAGGTCGATTCAAGGGCCGAGTCAATTGCCGCGGCGGCCGCGGCCGCGGCGGCCGGCGCGTCCGGCGCCACCGACTCGGGGTTGTCATGCGCGGTCATACCGGATACCATAACGCGCAACCATCATGACTCACAAGGGAGCGTTCGATGAAAATCTCGGCCTTCGATGCGCGCGTCGGCAACCTGCTGGAATACAACGGCAAGTTGTGGCGCGTGCTGTCCAAAAATCATGTCAAGCCCGGCAAGGGCGGCGCGTTCGTGCAGTTGGAAATGAAGTCGGTCGGCGACGGCGTCAAACTCAACGAGCGGTTTCGCTCCGAAGACAAAATCGAAAAAGCGCGCGTCGAACCGCGCCGCATGCAGTATTTGTACGCCGACGGTTCATCGCATGTGTTCATGGACGCCGAGACCTACGAGCAAATCGCGCTCGACGCCGACGACCTGCAAGCGCAAACCCCGTTCCTGCTGCCGAACACCGAAGTGCAAATCAACTTCCACAACGACGCCCCCATCGGCGTCGAGTTGCCGGCCACGGTGGCGCTGCGCGTAGTTGAGACCGAAGGCGCGGTCAAAGGCCAAACCGCGGCCGGCGGCGGCAAACCGGCCACCCTCGAGACCGGCCACAAAGTCACCGTCCCGGTGTTCATCAACCCCGGCGAGACCGTCAAAATAAACACCGACACCGGCGCTTACCTCGAACGCGCATGATTTTCCGCACCGCCGCCCTCCACCGCCACGCCCGCAGTCTGTTAAGCGGGCGCACACTCACTGCCGTTGTTTGGAGCGTCCCTGCTCCAAACCCTTCGGGCTTGCGCGAAAATCCGCTCCCGGCGGATTTTTCCGGTGGCAACCGGAATCCAGAGTCTTTAAGTACGGTACCGGCACGAAGCGACCCGCGCGGCGATGACGGTCGAGCCGGTGATGGACTCTAATTCGCAATTCCTGATGGTAGAAAAATAGGGAGCGATAGCGACCATATTTTTCACCAATCAGGAAGCCAGAGTCTTTAACTACCGGCGCGAAGCTGCCCGCGCGGTGGTGACGGTCGAACCGCCGGCGAGGGCCGGAATATGCCGGGGGCCGTCATTCCGTGCGGTAGAGGAATAAGGAAGCGTAGCGACTATATTC
>JAPPPS010000133.1 GCA_028817405.1 Gammaproteobacteria bacterium | reverse complement strand
GTTTTTCCGCGGCCGGGGCGCGGCGCAAACGCTCGATGAGATGCAGGCGGCGGCGTTCGGTGTGCTGCTGCAGCAGGCGCGCCAGGGTGTCGTTGAACTGCGATTCCAGCGCCTCGGCCGCGACTAAATGCGGGCGCGCCGCCAATTCCGCAAGGCGCGCATAACTCGGCGCGGCGCGCATGGATTCCAGCAACCGCGCGGTGGTGATGACCGGGTCGGCGGCGATTTTGTCCAGCAACGCCAGCAGCACCTCCGCGCCGTTTTCGTCCAACCGCCGCAACGCGTTCCATTCCCGGTCGGCAATCGTCGATGCCAGGCGCGGATGCTGCAACAGGAGGCTGAGCGCCAACGCCAGCGGCGCGAGTTGCGCTTGGCGCATCGCGTCGCGGCCGCGGCCGGGTCCGGCGTGGCCGGAGCCGCGCCGGCGGCCGCGGCCATGTACACCGTGGACATGGTCTGCGCCCGGCCCGGCGTCGATTTGATGCGCCGCCAAGCCGGTGTCAAAACGCAGACGGTTTGTCAGCGCCTCGCGCAGCGCCTCGCGCGGCAGTTGCGCCAACAACGGTTTGGCGGCGGCGACCAACGCGGCGCGCCCGGCCGCGCTCGCCATGTCCACCTGCGCGGTCAGGGTCTCGAACAAAAAATCCTCCAGCGCGGTCGCCTGCTCGACCCGGCCGGCGAAACCGTCGCCGCCCTCGGCGCGCACCACGCTGTCCGGGTCTTCGCCGTCCGGCAAAAACAAAAACGCCGCGCGCCGCCCGTCGTGCATTTCCGGCAGCGCCGCCTGCAGCGCCTTCCAGGCCGCGGCCCGGCCGGCGCGGTCGCCGTCGAAGCAGAATACGATGCCCGGCGCGAGGCGAAATAACCGCTGGATGTGCGCGCGCGTGGTGGCGGTGCCGAGCGTGGCGACCGCGTTGCCGACGCCGAACTGCGCCAGCGCCACCACATCCATGTAGCCCTCGACCACGATGGCGCGCCCGGCCTGGCCGACCGCCCGGCGCGCGCGGTGCAGGTGGTAGAGTTCGCTGCCTTTGTGGAACAGCGGCGTCTCCGGCGAGTTCAAATATTTCGGCTCGCCGTCGCCGAGCATGCGCCCGCCGAAGCCGACCACGCGCCCGCGCGAATCCTCGATGGGGAACATCACGCGGTGGCGGAAGCGGTCGTAGAATGCGTTGGCGGGGCCGGAATTGCCGGTGCCGGTGCCGGGGCCGGCGCCGGGGCCGGCGCCGGAGTTTCCGCCGGCCGAGTCGCGGCGCATCAGCAACCCGGCTTGCTGCAATTGCTTGGATTTGCCGCCGCCGCCGAGCGCATCGGCCAAGCCGCTCCAGTTGTCCGGCGCATAACCGATGCCGAAGTCCGCGGCGGTGCGCCCGTCCAAGCCGCGCTGTTTCAGGTAGTCGACGGCGGCCTGGCCATGCGGCGCGCGCAGTTGTTGTTGGAACCACCGATTCGCTTCCGCGACCACTTCCAACAGCGGCGCGGTTTGTTCGGCGCCGGCGGCTCCGCCCCGGCCGCCCGGCCCGCCCCGGCCCTTGGCGCGCTCGCGCGGCACTTGCAGCCCGGCCATCGCCGCCAGTTCCTCGACCGCTTCGACGAAACTGAAGTTGGCGTATTGCATCAAAAAACCGATGGCGCTGCCGTGCGCGCCGCAGCCGAAGCAGTGGTAGAACTGCTTGGCCGGGCTGACCGTGAACGACGGTGTTTTCTCGTCGTGGAACGGGCAGCAGGCTTTGTATTCGCCGCCGGCCTTGCGCAACGGCACGCGCGAGTCGATGACATCGACGATGTCGACCCGGTTCAACAACTGGTCGATGAACCTCTCAGGAATGCGCCCGGCCATGCGGGGATTTTAACGCATGGGCGGCCGGCCGGTGTGGTATGCTCAGCGAACCCGCGCCGATGCCAACGCGCCAAAAGCCATGCCGCCAAAAGCCATGCGCCAAGAGGACGAACCGATGACTGCGACCACGCCGCGGTGGAAATACCGCTTCAAGAATTTCAGCCGCGCGTACGCGCTGCTGCGCGAAGCGAACGACAAGTACACGGAGGGCGAGATGAATCAGTTGGAGATGGAAGGCATGGTGCAGCGGTTTGAATACTGCATGGAGTTGTCTTGGAAAACCGCGAAGGATTATCTGGAATACAACAACACGGTATTTCAGCAGATAACGCCGCGCGCGGTCATCAAGGAGGCGGTGGCGGCCAAACTTATCGAAGACGGCGAAGGTTGGATGACCGCGCTGGATGTTCGCAACAAAATGAGTCACACCTATAACTTCGATGAGTTTGAATCGGCCATCGTACAAATCAACGCGCAATTTATGCCGTGTTTCGAGCAACTGTACGAGACCTTGGCGGATGCGCATCTCGACGATGAGTGAGCACGGTTTAAGCGCGCGGCAACTCGACACGATTGCCGGCATTCTGGCCCGCCATTGCCCGCATCTGGAGCGCGCGGCGTTGTTCGGCTCGAGAGCGATGGGAAACTACCAAGCGCATTCCGACATCGACTTGGTTCTTTACGGCGACATCGAGGCGGCCACGGTGGACCGGTTGTGGACGGTGTTTCAGGAAAGCGAGTTGCCGTATAAAGTGGATGTGCAGGCGTTTCATCTGGTCAAGTATCCGCCGCTTAAACGGCATATCGAAACGGAGGCGAAAACTTTGTTTACCCAAAGTGAGATTCAGCGGCGCGCGAACCACGGGGAGTCGCCCGCTTAACGGAACGCGGGCGTGGCGTTGGCGGGGACCTGCGGGCATGACGGTGATGGGGCGCGGGCGTGACGGTTAAACCTCCCCATCCGTCTTCGCCAAAATTTCCGCGAACGCTTCTCGCTGCGGCGGTTGGTCTTTCCAGTTTTGCAAGAACCGTCGCCGGTCTTTGGCCGCGCATTGCCGGTACGCTGCGGCGCGCGCATGCGCTTTCATGGAATCCAAATCAACCAACGATACGCCGTTGCCGGTCACCAACAAATTCGACGCCTTGAAATCACCGTGGCAGATTTGCGCCAGGCGCATGCCGGCGAACAATGTTTCAAACCATGCCAATTCCTGCGCGCCCGGCGGCGCGTCGCGGTACTTCTCCGCCGCCGACGGCGCATCGCAGAACGCGCACACATAATAGCCGCCCAAGCGCAACGGCCCGCGGCGCCTTTCCACGAACGCCACCGGCGCCGGCGTGGCGATGCCGTTCAGTCGCAGCAGGTGCGCGCCCTGCCAGTTGACGCGACTGCGCGTGGCGCGCAAGCAACGCCGCAACCCATGACCCGCGTCCTTGATGTTGTTGCGCTTAATCACCACCGTCCGGCCGTCCATGCGGGCGCGCGCCACGGTCGCCGAGTTGCCGTCTTTCAGCAACGCGCCGTTGGCGATGTACGCATCCGGGTCGCGCAAAAAATCCGCCAAGTCGTCGCCGTATAACGCGCGATTCCACACCGCCGTTTGCCGCCAAGTGGTTTGCGCGGCGAAGTCGCTGCAATCGCGCACGCATTTTTTCATGTATCTCGCGATGCGCCGATGCCAAGCGCGGGCGATGGCGCGTTGCAACTTCGGGTCGGTGGCGGCCTCGGCGTAATGCGCCGGCAGCAACGCCAGCAAACGCGCCCGCTGCAGCGGCGCGAACTGCGCCAGAAAAAACGCCAAGTTGTTGCGCCGCCAACGGCCGTAACCGGTGTTCGGGCGGCGCGCGATGGAGCCGACATCCACGACATAAACCAGTTCGCCGGCGAGAATAAAATTGTCGAGATGCGGGTCGGTGTGGCCGCAGGCGTTGCGGTGCAGCCGCGCCAACATGCGCAAGCCGAGCGCCGCGGCGTCGAGCCGGCCGGCCGGGTCGGCCGCATCAGCCGCATCGGCCGCATCGGCCGCGGCGCGCGCCCAGTCGCCGAGACGGCGCGCGCGCTCGATAAACGCGAACGCCAGCACATGATGGCCGTCCGCGCAGCGCGCCGCGGACAGCAACTCCGGCGTCGGCAGGCCGGCGGTGCGCAGCGCGTCATAACCGGCCCGTTCGCGCCGCGCGTTGCGCCGGCCGGACGGCGTGTCCAGCAGCAACTTGACCAGCGTCGCGCGGCCGCGCCACCGCGCGCGCATCACCGCGCGTTTGCCGGGAAACAACCTCAGCATTTCCTCGCATTGCATGCGCTCGCCACCGGCCAGTACCAGCGCGGCCGGGAGTTCGATGTCGCGGCGGCCCTGCTGCAGTTGTTCAGCGATGGACATGCGCGTCACAACTTTTCGGTCATGGCGCCGGCGCCGGCGCCGCGTCCGAATCCCGGTCCAATTCCCCGTCCAATTCCCCGTCCAAATCTTCATCCAAGCGGAACGCTTTATGCAGCGTGCGCACCGCCAACTCGCTGTATTCCATGTCGATGGTGACCGAAATTTTAATCTCGGAAGTGGAAATCATCTGGATGTTGATGCCTTTCTCCGACAGCGCGCGGAACATGGTGGTGGCGATGCCGGCGTGCGAGCGCATGCCGACGCCGACCACGGAAATTTTCGCCAGGTCGCCGTCGCCGGCCACTTCGGCCGCGCCCAACTCCGCGGCGATGGGCTCAAGAATGGCGCGGCTGCGCTCGAGGTCTTCGCTGTCGACCGTGAAAGTCAAGTCGGTCAAACCGTCGGAGCCGATGTTCTGCACAATCATGTCGACATTGATGTGCGCGTCCGACACCGGGCCGAGAATCGCGTACGCGATGCCGGGTTTGTCCGGCACATCGCGGATGGTGAGTTTGGCTTCGCCGCGGTTGCAGGCGATGCCGGAAATCAGCGGTTGTTCCATTGCGGAGTCCTCGCGGGTGATGAGCGTGCCGGGGCCGGGCGTGAACGACGACAACACGCGCAGCGGCACATCGTATTTGCCGGCGAATTCCACCGCGCGAATTTGCAATACCTTCGCGCCGGCGCCGGACAGTTCCAGCATCTCCTCGAAGGTGACTCGGGCTAAGCGCCGGGCCTCGGGGACGATGCGCGGGTCGGCGGTGTAGATGCCGTCGACATCGGTGTAGATTCGGCATTCGTCGGCGCGCAACGCCGCGGCCAACGCCACCGCCGTGGTGTCCGAGCCGCCGCGCCCCAAGGTGGTGATGTTGTCGTCCGGGTCGACGCCCTGGAAGCCGGCCACCACCACCACCTTGCCGGCTTCCAAGTCGCGGCGCGCGCGCTCGGATTGGATGTCGGTGATGCGCGCTTGGCCGTGAATCGGGTCGGTGAGAATGCGGATTTGCGCGCCGGTGTAGGAGCGCGCCGCGACGCCGAGCGCGTGCAATGCCATGGACAACAGCGCGATGGTCACCTGCTCGCCGGTGGCAAGGAGAACATCCAGTTCGCGGCTGGACGGCGCGGCGTTGACTTCGCGCGCCAACGCCAGCAAGCGGTCGGTCTCGCCGCGCATGGCCGAGACCACCACCACCATCTGGTGGCCGGCGCGCGCCGAGGCCGCGACATTGCGCGCCACCGCATCGATGCGCTCGGCGTCGGCGACCGAAGTGCCGCCGTATTTTTCGACGATGAGAGACATGGATGCGCGCGGTTATGTTTTGGTTTTGGCTTTGGCTTTGGTTTTCGCCGCGGATTTGGCTTTGGATTGCGCCGTGGATTTCGCCGCGGGTTTTACCGTGGTTTTCACCGCGGATTTTGCCTTGGATTTCACCGCGGATTTCGCCTTGGATTTCGCCGCCGATTTCACCGTGGTTTTCACCGCGGATTTCACCGCACCACCGGCCCCACCCCCGCCGCCCACCGCCGCCACCGCGCGGCAAAATTCTTCCGCCGCTTGCGCAACCGCCTCGACCCGCGCGCCGCCGCCTTGCGCGAATTCCGCTTTGCCGCCGCCGCGCCCGTCCACCGCTTGCGCCGCGCCCGCAATCAATCTTCCCGCGTGGTATTTCCCCGCCAAGTCGGCGGTGACGCCCGCGACCAAAGTCACTTTGCCGCCGCTAACGCCGGTCACCAACACGATGCCGCTGCCCAACTTTTGCTTCCACTGGTCGACCGTCATGCGCATGGTTTTGGCGTCGGCGTCGTCGGCGCGCATGGCGACGAGTTGCACACCGTTGATGTCTTCAACCCGCGCCGCATCGCCGCCTCCGCTGACGAGTTGCGCCTGCAATGCGTCGATGCGCTGCTGCAGCGCGCGCCGTTCATCCAGCATCGTTTGCAGTCTCAAATGCAGTTCGCGCGGCGTTGACTTCACCGCGGCCGCGGCCGCGTCGAGCAACGCCAGTTGCGCCGCCACCCAGCGCTCGGCATGCGCGCCGCACAACGCCTCGATGCGGCGCACCCCGGCCGCGACGCCGCTCTCGGAGATGATTTTGAACAGGCCGATGTCGCCGCTGCGCGCGACATGCGTGCCGCCGCACAACTCAAACGATTTCCCCATGCGAATGGTGCGCACGCGCGCATCGTACTTCTCGCCGAACAACGCCTCCGCGCCACCGGCCTTGGCCGCGTCCAAGTCCATAACCGCCGCTTCGGTGAGCGCGTTGGCGCGGATGGCGCGGTTGACTTGCTGCTCGATGGCATCCAACTGCGCTTGATCGAGCGGCGCGGGGTGCGAGAAATCAAACCGCAAACGCTGCGCCTCAACTAACGAGCCTTTTTGTTGCACATGCGCACCGAGCGCGGCCTTCAACGCCGCATGCAGCAGGTGGGTGGCGGAGTGATTGGCGGCGCAGCCGCGCCGCGACTCGGCGTCGACTTGCGCTTGGCCTAAGTCGCCGGCGCGCAAACGGCCGGCGGTCACGCGGCCTAAGTGGGCGACGGTGCGGCCGGCCGCGTACTGCGTGTCGTCGACCGCAAACACCGCGCCGGGAAATTTAATGGTTCCGCGGTCGCCGACTTGCCCGCCGCTTTCGGCGTAAAACGGTGTGCGGTCGGCGACCACGACGCCGCTTTCGCCTGCGCGCAATTCCCCCACCGCCTGCCGCGCCTCGTCCAACAACGCCAGCGCTTTCACCGCGCTTTGCAGTTCGTCGTAGCCGGTGAATTCGGTCTCGCCGATGCCGTCCAGCGCGGCGACTTTGGACTCGCGGCCGCCGACATCGCCGCCCCCGCCACCCCCGCCAAAGCGACTCGCGGCGCGCGCGCGGGAACGCTGCGCGGCCATGCAGGCGTCGAAGGCCGCGGTGTCGACGGTCAAGTTGTGCTCGCGCGCGATGTCGGCGGTCAAGTCCAGCGGGAAACCGTAAGTGTCGTAGAGTTTGAACGCGGTTTCGCCGGCGATTTCGGCCCCGGCGCCGATGGCATCGATGGCGCTGTCGAGAATTTTAATGCCCTGCCCCAAGGTCTCGGCGAACTTGTCGTTTTCCCGCCGCAGCGTCTGCTCCACCAGCGCGGCGGCCGATGCCAACTCCGGGCTGGCGTCGCCCATTTCATCGACCAACGGGCGCACCAACTTGTGCATAAACGATTCGCGGCGGCCGAGTTGGTAACCGTGGCGAATCGCGCGGCGGATGATGCGGCGCAATACATAACCGCGGCCTTCGTTGGACGGAATCACGCCGTCGGTGATGAGGAACGCGGCCGAGCGAATATGGTCGGCAATGACTTGCAATGAATGTTGCGACTGTTGCGACGGTGCGCGCGCGTCGACTTGCAGCGCCGCGGCCGCGGCGGCCATCAAGCGGCGAAACAAATCAATGTCGTAGTTGCTATGCACGCCTTGCAGCACCGCGGCGATGCGCTCCAAACCCATGCCGGTGTCCACGGACGGCTGCGGCAACGGTTGCATGGCGCCGGCCGCGTTGCGGTTGAATTGCATGAAAACCAAGTTCCAGATTTCCACGAAGCGGTCGCCTTCCGCTTCCGGTGTTCCCGGCGGCCCGCCTGCGACTTCCGGGCCATGGTCGTAAAAAATTTCCGAGCACGGCCCGCATGGCCCGGTGTCGCCCATCGACCAGAAGTTGTCGCTCGCGCCGATGCGGCTGAAGCGCGATTTATCCACGCCGATGTCGCGCAGCCAAATGCGCTCGGCTTCGTCGTCTTCCTCGAACACCGTCACCCACAACTTATCAGCCGGCAAACCGAACTCGCGGGTCAGCAATTCCCACGCGTATTCAATCGCCTCGGCTTTGAAGTAATCGCCGAAACTGAAGTTGCCAAGCATCTCGAAAAAGGTGTGGTGGCGCGCGGTGTAGCCGACATTTTCCAAGTCGTTGTGCTTGCCGCCGGCGCGCACGCAGCGCTGCGCCGTCACCGCCCGCGGATGGGCGCGCGCGGCCTCGCCGAGAAACACTTCCTTGAACTGCACCATGCCGGAATTGGTGAACAGCAGCGTCGGGTCGTTGCCCGGCACCAGCGCGCTGCTCGGCACCACTTCATGTCCGCGCGCGGCGAAATAATCCAAAAATCGCCGCCGAATTTCGGAGGTTTTCATGGGGTGTTCAGCCGCCAAACGGCTCGATGTACTCGGCGGTGAAGCCGCGTTGCTGGAGGAAACGGGCTTGCTTGGCCCAGGTTTTGTAGTCGGGCGGGGGCGCGTCGCCGAATTTGCGGCGGCGGACGCGGGCCGCGGCGTCGCGCCATTGCGGTTGGTATTCGGCCATGACTTGCTCAATCAATTCGGGCGCGATGCGGTGTTCAGCCAACTCGTGGCGGAGTTTGGCCGGGCCGCGGCCGCTCTGAAACCGCCACCGGCCGAGATGCTCGGCGAAGCGTTGGTCGGACTGCGCGCCGGCCGCCGCCAACTCGGCAAGCAACCGGTCGAGCGTCTCCGACAATTCGGCCGGGTGCGGCGCTTTCGCGCCGGGCGCGGACGCGGACCAATTGTAATTGCTGCAATTGCCGCCGGGGTTGCCGGGGTTGCGCTTGCGCTTGCCGCGGCCGGCAGCGCTCACAGCGGCCGCGGTTTGCAGTTTGCGGCGCAACTCCCAGGCGCTGTGCTCGCGGCGCGCCAAGTGGCGGTAGGCGGCGTTGCGCAGCGCCGCGGCATCGACCGCCGGCGCCCCCGACTCGCCCGGCGAATCCGGCGCGCGCGGTTCGAGAATCGGCAACGGTGACGGCGGCGGCAACGGCGACGCGACTCGAGGCAAAAACTACGCGCTTTCAGCCACCGCGGCCGCCGGCGCGGCAGCGTCACCACCGCCATCAGCCGCGCCATCACCGGCATCAGCCGAATCATTCGCCGCGGCGCCCCCGCCCGAATCGCCGCCGCCCAATCCCAACTTCTCGCGGATTTGCGCTTCGATGGCGGCCGCGGTGGCGGCGTTGGTTTTCAGGAACTCGCGCACATTGTCGCGCCCCTGGCCGATGCGCTCGCTGCCGTAACTGTACCAAGCGCCGGATTTTTCCACCGCCCCCAACTCGATGCCGAGGTCGATTAACTCGCCTTCCTTCGAGATGCCCTCGTTGTAGAGAATGTCGAACTCGGCTTTCTTGAACGGCGGCGCGACTTTGTTCTTGACCACCTTGACGCGGGTCTGGTTGCCGAGCACATCGTCGCCTTTTTTAATCGCGCCGATGCGCCGGATGTCCATGCGCACCGAGGAATAAAACTTGAGCGCGTTGCCGCCGGTGGTGGTCTCCGGGTTGCCGAACATCACGCCGATTTTCATGCGGATTTGGTTGATGAAAATCACCATAGTGTTGGCGCGCTTGATGTTGGCGGTGAGTTTGCGCAGCGCCTGCGACATCAGCCGCGCTTGCAGGCCGACATGATGGTCGCCCATGTCGCCTTCGATTTCGGCCTTGGGCGTGAGCGCCGCGACCGAGTCGACCACCACCACATCCACGGCCGCCGACCTGACCAGCATGTCGGTGATTTCCAGCGCCTGGTCGCCGGTGTCCGGCTGCGAGACCAGCAGGTCTTCGATGTTGACGCCGAGGCGCGTGGCGTAGGCCGGGTCCAGCGCATGCTCGGCGTCGATGAAGGCCGCGGTGCCGCCCATCTTCTGCGCCTCGGCGATGACCGACAGCGTGAGCGTGGTTTTGCCGGACGATTCCGGCCCGTAGATTTCGATGACCCGGCCGCGCGGCAGGCCGCCGATGCCGAGCGCGATGTCCAGACCCAACGAGCCGGTCGAGTAACTCTGAACATCCAGCATGGCCGAGGTGTCGCCTAAGCGCATCACCGAGCCCTTGCCGAACTGCCGGTCGATTTGTCCGAGCGCCGCATCGAGCGCTTTGCGTCTGTTGTCGTCCATTTTGTGGTTTCCTGTGGTTGCGTGAAAAGGATGGGAATCGGCGCGCCGCGGTTGCAACGCTTGAACGGTAACGGTTGAACGGTGCAAGCCGCGCGCCGGGAACCGGGCATTTTACTCGATTATCGCCGTCGGTGTGGGCGGCGAATTCTGCGGCGGAATTGCGGCGAAATTGCGGCGGATTCTGGCGCGAATTCTGCGGCGAAGTGGGCGGATTCTGGCGTGGATTTTGGCATCGATGACGGTGTCGCTGACGGTGTCGATGGCGGCGCGGATTTACAGCAGCGCCGGCCGCATGTGAGATAACAGCCGCGGGCGCGCCTCGCCGCCGGGGAACGCAATCACCGCGGCCGCGCAAGTCGGCATCAACTTGCCGTCGTCGAACGCCGCGGCGGCCGGGCAGTAATCGCGCAGCGCGTATTCCAGGCTCGGGTTGTGGCCGACCAACAGCAGGCGGCGGTAGTCGGCGAGAAGCGCGACCGCGACCATTTCGACCTCCGCCACGGTGGCGTGATACAAACCGCGCTCATAAATAATCCCCGCCGCATCAAACCCCATCTCCGCGCACGCCAATTCCACCGTCTGTTTGGCACGCTGAGCCGGCGACGCCACCACACCGTCCGGCGCATAACCGTTGTCCGCCAGCCACTTGCCCATGCGCGGCGCGTCGCGGCGGCCGCGGGCGCTCAACGGACGGTCAAAGTCGCTGCGCGCGTCGCCGACATCGCTATGCCAATCGGATTTGGCGTGGCGCAGCAGAATGAGTTGATGCGAGTCGGGCATGGTCGGCGGGCGCGGGTTATAATGGCGCGATTGTAACCCCGTCCGCCGGCCAATTCCGGCCCAATTCCGACCAATTCCGACCAATTGCACGGCAATCGCATGGCACGCCGCAAACACCGCAAGCGCAAAACTCTCGCCGCCAACGCCGACCGTCACCATCTGTACCAAGAATCGGTGCAGTGCGTGGAGGCGGAAATCGACATGGTCGACCAGACCTACAAGGAGTTGCGCGGCCGCCATGCGGTGCGCTTGCGCGAGGATTTCTGCGGCACCGGCAACACCAGTTGCGAGTGGGTGCGGCGGCGGCGCGCCAACACCGCCGTCGGTTTCGACCTGGACCCGGAAGTGCTGGCTTGGGGCCGGCGCGAAAACATCGCCAAGATGAGCAAGCAGCGGCAAGCGCGCGTGGAGTTGGTCGAGCAGGATGTGCTGACCGCCGGCGCCACCGATGTCGACATCATCGTGGCCATGAATTTCAGTTATTTGATTTTCAAAACGCGCGCGCAACTGCGCGACTATTTCGCCGCGGCCCGGCGCGGGCTGAAGGATGACGGCATCTTAATGCTGGACGGCTACGGCGGCCATGAATCGTGGCGCACCATTCAAGAGAAAACCAAACTCGACGGCTTCACCTACTACTGGGACCAGCGCAAGTTCAACCCCATCACCTTCGAAGCGCTGTGTCACATCCACTTTAAATTCCCCGACGGCTCGAAGATGAAACGCGCCTTCACATATGACTGGCGCATGTGGACGCTGCCGGAAATCCGCGAAACCCTGGCCGACGCCGGCTTCGCCAAATCCACCGTCTACTGGGAAGGCACCGACGAAAAAACCGGCGAAGGCAACGACATCTACACCCCCACCGAAGAAGGCGAAGACGACCCCAGTTGGATAGTCTACATCGTCGCGGAAAAATAACCGGCGTTGTTAACGCCCGACCGCGACGGCGGGAGGAATGCGCGGCGGTGACGGTCGCGGCGACGGGGACTCTAATCCGCCATTCCGGTTGGGCCTGCCCCCGCCCACGAGCGGGGGACGCCGGAGTCCACATAGGGTTTTACAATTTGCCGTTCCTGGAAGTGTCCGGGGGGTGGCGGATGAAGACCGTCGGAATCCGAGGCGTTTTGACGCCGCGCGTCTGTTTGGTCCCCGCCACCATCTCTTACAAGCGCGAATGACAACTTGCGGGCGGCCCTCGCGGGCCAAGACCCCGACTGCATGTGTATGCGCCAAGAGATGCCCGGACGCGGCCATGATATCGCCAAACGCCACCGTAACGAGGACCTGCAGATGACCACGCAAAACCAAACACGCGCCGGCGCGCGCCGCCGCGACAAGTCGCGCAACCACGACATGTTGTCGCAAACCGCCGCCGACATCGCGGCCGGCCAGCCGGCCGCGATGTCGGCGGACCGGCCGGGCGCCGCGACCGCTGCGCCGCCGGCCGGCATTGCCGGCCTGGTGTTCATCGCCCCCTCCCCGTACGCCGACCTCGCCGCGCTCATCATCATCG
>JAPPPS010000034.1 GCA_028817405.1 Gammaproteobacteria bacterium | reverse complement strand
ACGAACTCGGCAACACCACCGCCGCCATCGGCAAGGGCTTCGCCATCGGCGCCGCGGCGCTGGCCGCGCTGGCGATTATCTCCGCGTATATCGAAACCGTCTCGCAACTGAACCCCGGCTTCACGCTGCGCGTCAACGACCCGGTGGTGCTGGCCGGCATCTTCTTGGGCGGCATCTTTCCGTTCCTGGTCAGCAGCATGACCATGAAAGCGGTCGGCAGCGCGGCGTTCGACATGATTCACGAAATCCGCCGCCAGTTCCGCGAAATCCCGGGCCTGATGGAAGGCAAAGCCGAGCCGGATTCGGACCGATGCGTCGACATCGCCACGCAAGCGGCGTTGAAGCGCATGGTCGCGCCCGGCGTGCTGGCGGTCGCGGCCCCGGTGGTGGTCGGATTCGCGTTGGGCGCGACCGCCTTGGGCGGCATGTTGGCCGGCGCGTTGCTCGGCTGCGTGCTGATGGCGCTCACCATGGCCAACGCCGGCGGCGCCTGGGACAACGCCAAAAAACACATCGAGAAAGGCAACCTCGGCGGCAAAGGCTCGCCGGCCCACGCCGCGGCCGTGGTCGGCGACACCGTCGGCGACCCGTTCAAAGACACCTCGGGACCGTCGATGAACATCCTTATTAATGTCATGGCGATTGTGAGTCTGGTGATTGCGCCGTTGTTGGGGGTTTAGGTGCGGGGGAATTTTCGATGAGCGGAAAAATGATTACGCACCATTACACCGAATGCGGGCTGCCGAATGTGTGGATTCGGTGCCGGCAAGTCATCGACAACGCCGGACAAAAGGTCTACATCATCTCGCGCATCGGCATTTTGCACAAAGCCATCGCCCACGAGGTGGTGAATTCCCGCGGCGCGCTGACCGGGCGGGAAATCAAATTCCTGCGCTCCATACTGGGGCTAACGCCGGCCGAATTCGGCAAGTTGATTCACCGTCAGCCATCGACCGTGTCGAGATGGGAGCGCGGTGCCGCCGCGCCGGGTAGCGCGGTGGATTTCCTGATTCGCCTACTCGCGATTTTGAAACTGAAACTCGATGCCGACCCGGACGAAATCAGCGCGCGCTGCAAAAAAGTCGCGCGCAAACCGCGCATCTGGATTACCAAAAAAGAAATGAACGCCGTGTCGATGGCGGCGTAGTCGCGAGAGTTTTGTAATGTCGATTCCCAAAGAAATTGGCCGTTCGCACCTGGTGCGCGCTATCGAGGAGATAGATAAAAGTGGTGTGCCGCCGAAGCGGGGCTCCGTCAACTGGGACCTGATACACAACCGCAAGAGATATCCGCCTAAATATGTGGTGTCACTGGCACATAAATATGTCAGTGGCGAAGAGTGGCATCCCGAATCTTTTATTACCTCTGATGCGCGAAGATTCCTCAAAAATAAGGGGTTTCGCGTCGTCCGCAAAACGGATGAACTGCCACCTGAAAATTTTGGGAAAGCGTATCCCGAAGGCAAGGCCGCGTATAAACAACATCGCCAGTGGGAGCGAAACCCTAAAATCAGCCAAGATGCAAAGCAAGCGCGTTTGGAGCAGGATGGCGATTTAGCGTGTGATGTTTGCGGTTTTTCGTTCGCGGATATATATGGCAAGTTGGGTCAAAATTTTATTGAGGCTCACCACACCATTCCGGTGGCGGAAATGCGCAAACAAGGAAAAACAGAAACCAGTATCGAGGAAATAGCCTTGGTTTGTTCAAATTGCCACAGGATGCTTCATAAGGGAAAATCGCTTTTGTCAATTGAAGCGTTGAAAAAAATTTTGGCAAGAAACAAGCAGAATCAATTCTGATATGGAACGCCGCCCACTAACGGCGGCGCTCTTTTTTGAGTCGCCGGCGCGGTTAACTTCGCTCCACGGTGAAGTCAAAAACCTCGTTCAACTTCAACTCCACAATCAGAGCATCCGCGGCTTTGCGGCCGTGTTCGCGGGTGACTTCGTCGAGGATTAACTTTGCCGAGTGGCGGTTGTACGGGCCGCCGAAGTCGGCCTGTACCTTTAACAACTGCCGCGCTTTGTCGAGAGTCATAACTCAAAACCCGTTTGCAGTTTCTTTGCCACCGCCGCGTTCTTCAACGGCGCGTAATCCGGCAGGCCGTTGCCACCGTTGCCACCGTTGCAGTAGGGCGGCGCATCCTCGCCGCGCATCAACGGCGCGAGGTAGGCGCGGCAAGCGTCGGTAATGCCGAAACCGTCGGAGTCGATGAACCGCTTCGGCAGTTTCTTTTCCACATTGGCCACGCGCGCCAGGTTGGCGGCGGCGATTTTCCATCGGTACGGTTTGTTGGACACGCGCACGATGGCCGGCATCACCGCGTTGCGGCCGGCCAGCGCGAACTCCACCGCCGCCTTGCCGACCGCAAACGCCTGCTCGACATCGGTGCGCGATGCGATATGCCGCGCCGCGCGCTGCAGGTAGTCGGCCACCGCCCAGTGATATTTATAACCCAAGTCGTCCTTCACCATGCGCGCAATCACCGGCGCGACGCCGCCCAACTGCGCATGCCCGAACGCATCGGTCAAACCTTGCTCGGACAAAAACCGCCCGCGCGCATCGCGCACGCCTTCCGACACCACCACCGATGCATAACCGTGTTCGCGCACCATGCGTTTGACCCGCGCCATGAACTTGCGGCGGTTGAACGGCACTTCCGGGAACAACACGATGACCGGAATCGGCAAGCGTTCATCGGACGCCATCGCCCCGGCCGCGGCAATCCAGCCGGCGTGCCGGCCCATCACTTCGAGAATAAAAACTTTGGTCGAGGTGCGCGCCATCGACGCCACATCCAAACTCGCCTCGCGCGTCGACACCGCGACATACTTCGCCACCGAACCGAAGCCCGGGCAGTTGTCGGTGGCCGGCAAATCGTTGTCCACGGTCTTTGGAATGTGAATCGCCTGCAGCGGGTAGTTGAGCGCTTTGGACAACCGCGAAATTTTCAGGCAGGTGTCGGCCGAGTCGCCGCCGCCGTTGTAAAAAAAGTAACCGATGTCATGCGCCGCGAACACTTCGATAATGCGCTCGCACTCACGGTGGCGGCGGTTTTCCTCGATGCGTTTCAGTTTGTATCGGCACGAACCGAACGCACCGCCCGGCAAGTAACGCAGGCGGCGAATCGCCGCGGCGCTCTCTTTCGATGTGTCGATTAAGTCCTCGGTCAGCGCGCCGATGATGCCGTCTCGCCCGGCGTACACTTTGCCGATGCGGTCTTTGTTGGCGCGCGCGGTTTCAATCACGCCGGCGGCGCTGGCGTTGATGACCGCGGTGACGCCGCCGGACTGGGCATAAAACGCGTTGCGGCGATTCGATTGGCGACTCATGTTGCGCTTTGATTGGCGATTCGATTGGCGCGTTGCTTGGCGATTGGTTTGGCGATTCATTGTGCGTTTTCCGTTGCGGCTGAAGTTGATTCATCGGCACCGTCGCGGTCGCGTTCATGGTCGGCTTGCGTCTGCAACGCCGCGGCCACGCATTCGTCGAGGTTTTGGTATGCGTCGATGCCGGTGCCGAACTGCTCATGCGGCGTGTAAAAAAACTGCGTGCGGAAGTTGCGCGCGCCGGTTTTGACCACGACAAAGTTGGCGCCGCGTTCATGCCAGTAAACCGTCGGACAACTGACCGCGGCATCGCCGGCATCACCGCCGGTCGCCGACTGCCGCGCCTCCGCATCGAGACACACCTCGCTGTCGGCAAGATGAATTTCCACTTCCTTGCGGTAGCGCTGCACCAACATCTCGCGGATGGTCGCCAACTCATCGGCGGTGAATTCGGGCTTCTCGGACACGGCGGCGGACGGTGAAATATTGCGCGCATTCTACACCACCGTCGCCAACCGCGCGGCACCGAGTCGAATCGCGCGCCCCCATCGCGCGCCGCCGCCCATGCGTCGCCGTCAGCATTTACAATCGCGCCATGCCTGACTTCGACCCTTTCGTCGCCACCGCCGTCGCGGCCGCGGACGCCGCGCGCGCGGTCACCACCCGCCACTTCCGCGCCGCGCTCGATGTCGCCAGCAAAAGCGACCGTTCGCCGGTGACGGTCGCCGACTTCGAGGCCGAACGATGCATCAAAGACATCATTCTCGGCCGCCATCCGCGCCATAGTTTTATCGGCGAAGAGACCGGGGAGACCGGCGGAGAAACCGACGGTGCAAATGCCGGCACCACCGACAACGGCGGCGACCAATGGCGCTGGGTCGTCGACCCCATCGACGGCACCAAATCGTTCGCCACCGGCAACCCGACTTTCGGCACGCTGATTGCGCTGCTGCACCGCGGCCGCCCGGTCATCGGCGTCATCGACCACCCGGCTTTGGACGAGCGATGGCTCGGCGTGGCCGGCCGCGCCGCCACCCACAACGGCGCGCCGTGCGCCACCGCCGACGCCGCCCGCCTCGCCGACGCATCGTTATACGCCACCTCGCTCGACATCTTCGCCGGCCCGGCGCTGGCGGCGTTCAACCGCTTGTCCGCGGCCTGCAAATTCCGCGTCTTCGGCGGCGACTGCTACTGCTACGGCTTGCTGGCGCGCGGCTTCACCGACTTGGTCTGCGAGGCGAGTTTGAACGCGCACGACTACATGGCGTTAATCCCGGTGGTCGAAGGCGCCGGCGGCGTCATCACCGACTGGCAAGGCGCGCCGCTAACCCTGCACTCAAGCGGCGGCGTATTGGCGTCCGCCAACCGCGACTTGCACCAAGCGGCATTGGCGGAGTTGAATCGCTGAGTCGGGGAATCGCGGAATCGCCGGCGCGGGCGACTGAGATTTTCATCTCGAAAAATCGTACGCATTCGGTGTATCATCCGCCGACCGGCACCCAAAGTGGCGTTTTCCTTGCCGCAACAACGCGCCGATTTAGTAAAATCCGCCGACACCCGACACCAAACCGCCAACATGCACTCCGCCAAAAACCCCGCATCCGCCCGCGCACTGCCGGTAGGCATCTTTGCGCGAATTGCGTTGCGGTTGCCGGGGGTTTTATACGGGTAATAAACTCGTTGTTATTGCCTATATTCATTCAAACTGGAAACTATCATGGCAACCAAGAAAGAATCTGACCATTGCGTATACAGCATCAAGGTCGAGTTGGAGTATATCGGCGTCACAAAAAGCTTCGGCGAGCGAATGACGAAGCATTTCGAAGATGCATACCGTAATGACAGCGCGCTTAAAGTCCACAAATGCATGCGGCAATCTGATGCGGTGTCCACGAAGGTCATTTTTCGCGGAACCAAACAAGAGTGCTATAACGAAGAGCGCAGATTGCGCCCGCATGCGAACATGGGTTTGAACACTGAACCCGGCGGACATAGCAAAGATATGCCTGCTCCCGCTCCGTCGCAGAAAATTTTCAAAGTCGAATCCGTTCGATTGGAAAAACTCCGTGAGGATTGGCAATACAAAAATACGGTGATTAAAACCGACCGGGGCGAATATATCGATTATGACAACAACTATGATGACTGGAAATCCGTGGAAGGAAAGACGGTTTCCGCGGAACTTGCCGGTCGTAAATCGAGAGATTGGGAGTGGATAAAACTGAACCATGTCATCGAAAACGCGGACAAATAAGGCGATTCCCGCGTGGTTTTCCGGTTGCCCGATGCTATACTGCCGTCTCCATGACCACAGCAGATTCAAAAATGAATCCTCAAATCACCCATGCCGGTGTTCCGGCCGGCTCTTTGCTCGAGGCGGTTTATAAATATCGCGCCACCAACGACCTTTCGGTTCTGCGGCGCGCGCTGCAGCGTCACGACTCCAAAGCGCCGCAAATGCAAACGCCGAAAAAACCGGATTCCCTGGTGGACACCGTCTATCGCGGATTGTTGTCGTTCAATTTGTGGCCCGCAAATGCGGATGAAACTTACAAAGCCATACTCGACGACATGTCCGAGACCGCCGGCGACTCGTCCGAATCCGATGCCATCGCATCCCACTGGCGCGCGGTCGGCGAGCATTTGAGTTACGGCATCGCCAAATACGCCACCGAACATGAACAAGCCAATGACTGAATCGACCGACTCCGCCGCCCTCACGGCGGCCGCCGAGCAACGCTCATTGCGGAACGCATCCGATGATGAATTGCTGAATGAACTGCGCGCGCGGAGACCGCATTCGGGGCGGGTTTCCCTCACCGTTTCCGAACAACATTTTTCCGGCCCTGTCCCGCCGCCGGAGAGTCTTGCGAAGTACAAGGAGATTGACGCAAGCATTCCGGACCGCATCGTAACAATGGCCGAAGCGCAGCAAAAGGAAAACAACGCGGCAAGAAACAAAGTCATAGACGCGCAAAGCAAGTCTCTTGCCGCTCAGATAAGGCATGACGACAAAGGGCAAAATTTTGCATTGGTGGTGTCGATACTGATGATTGTTTGCTCCACTTTCTTGATTGCCATCGACAAAGAAATCTACGGCACCCTGTTAGGCGGCAGCACATTGTGCGGGCTGGCGTATATTTTCATTACCGGCCGAAAGCATGCGAAACAACGCGCAGCCGACCGAGCGCAGTCGAACGGTCGCGACAACAATGTTCCTTAAACACACCGTCGGCGCGGATACGCGGTCAACTGAGATTCAAGCGCGGTAAATTTAAGCGCGGCCGAAAGGGAAGAATTCGCCGTTGCTGTATATGCCTAAAATTTCGCCGTCGGATTCGTTGTCGTTGCTTTCATCGCCGGCGGCGACTCCATCGCCGGCGCGGGGCGTCACCATTTCCGCCAGTTCATAGTAGACCGCGCGGCTGAGTTTGGCTTGCAGGCCGGCGCGGACTTCGATGCGCGGCGATACCCGGCCGGCGGCGTCGAGTATGCGCAACGGATGCGCGCGGCCGGCGGTTACCCAGTCGTCGACATTGGTGCGGAAACGCAACAGTTGCGCCGGGCCCGCGCCTTCGAGTCGAAATTCCACCGCCATAAACGGCGCGTCGTCGACCGCGACCGGATATTTCAGGCGCGGCGTGATGAGGTAGTGGCCATCCGCTTCCAAGCGCAGCACCGAGGCGAAGAGTTTGACCAAACGCGCGCGGCGAATTTCCGTTCCTTGATGATGCCACCGCCCGGCCGCGTCGATGCGCAAGTTGATGTCCAGCGACTCGCGCGGATGCCATTCGTGCAGCGGCGGAGTTTTAGCCGCGCGCAATTCGGCGGATAGTTTGTCGAGGCGCTGCGCCATCATTCACAAGTATTCACCGTCGCTCACCGGCATTCACCGTCGCGGCGCGGCCATGTCATGCGCGGCCGCGCCGGCGTTCCATCCTAAGTCAGTGTTTCGGCGCGCCGGCGCTCAGCGCGCTGCTTAATATTTTGGCGGTGATGTCGACCGCCGAGATGACTTCATCGTAGTTCATGCGCGTCGGTCCGATGACGCCGAGCACGCCCATCTTGCGTTTGCCGACTTGGTACGGCGCGGCGATGACGCTGCAGTCGCGCAGGATGCGGTAGCCGGATTCTTCGCCGATGAAAATGTTGACGCCGTCGGCGAATAAACTTTTTTGCAGCAAGTCGAACAACACTTGCTTGGTTTTGAACGCATCGAACAGTTGTTTAAGTTTTTCCATCTCATCGAAGTCGGGGACCGCCAGGAGGTTGTTCTCGCCGCTGACCAGCACATGGTCGCCGTCGCCGCCGGCCAACTCGTCGTCGAACAACTGCCGCGCGATGCGCACCGCGGTGCGCATCTCCCGGCGCATGCTTTGCAAGTCCATCTGCATGTGCTGCAGCAACTCGGCGCGCACGCCGCGCAAAGTGCGCGCGCTGTAAATCGCGTTGAAGGTGTTGGCGGCCTCGACCAATTCCGATTCGCGGTACTCACGGTGCGCCGACAAAATGCGGTTCTGCACCTGCCCGTCGTCGGTGACGAGTATCGCCAGCACGCGCCGCTCCGACAGCCGCAGAAACTCGATTTGGCGGATGTGCGCTTGGCGTTTGTCCGGCACCGACACCACGCCGGCGAACGAAGTGATGCGCGAGAGCATCTCGGTGGCGCCGGCGAGAATTTGTTTCGGGTCGCTGATGGCGAACATGCGCGACTCAATCTCGCCGAGGGTTTGGCGGTCCAGCGGTCCCACATTGACCAAGCCGCCGACGAAGAACCGGTAGCCGCGCTGCGTCGGCACCCGCCCGGCCGAAGTGTGCGGCGCTTCGATGAGACCGTGCGCTTCCAAGTCGGCCATGACATTGCGGATGGTTGCCGCGCTCAAGTCCAAGTCGACTTCCTCGGACAGCGTGCGCGAGGCGACCGGCTGGCCGTCGCGGATGTACAGACTGATGAGGCGCTGCAGCACCAATCCGGCGCGCGCGTTCAGGTCGATGTCCGCTGGTTCAGGCATGCTGGCGTGGTTTGGCGCGCGCGGTTTTGGCGCGATGAATGGCTCACGATAACAAGCGGCCGGCGGCGCTGTCAATATGGCATGCGGCGGGCGGCGGGGCGGCCGCGCAGCATCACCGGCCGCGCAGCATCATCACCGGTCGCGCAGCATCACCGTCGCCGCCACCGTCATACCGCGCCAATCTCGGTTATACTCTTGGAATCGCCGCCATTTGATTCGCCGCCCCGTTTCCATCACCGTGAACATCAACCGCGTCGGGCTGTTCGGCAAGTTCAACGACCCCGGCCTCAGCGTCCGCGAGACGGTCGCCGACATCCGGGCGTTGTTGGAAAAGAACCGCCTCGAAGTTTTGCTCGGCAACACCACCTCCGCCGCCATCGACGGCGCGCGCATCGACGAGCGCGCGCTCGGCGACGCCATCGATTTGGCGATTGTGGTCGGCGGCGACGGCACGCTGCTGAGCGCGGCGCGCCGCCTGGCCGAGCACGGCGTCCCCACCATCGGCGTGAACCTCGGCCGCCTCGGTTTCCTGGCCGACATCGCGCTGCACGACCTCGAAGCCGGGCTCGGCGCGATTCTCAGCGGCGACTATCACATCGAACGCCGCACCCTGCTGGAGACCGTCGTACAGTTGGGCGACGACACCGTGCACCGCGGCCTGTCGGTCAACGACGCGGTCATCTCCAAAGGCAACACCGGCCGCTTGATTGAATTTGAAATCCGCGTGGACGGCGAGTTCTTAACCCACCTGCGCAGCGACGGTGTCATCCTGGCCACGCCGACCGGCTCCACCGCGTATTCGCTGTCGGCCGGCGGCCCGATTATCCACCCGACTCTGCCGGTGCTGTGCTTGTCGCCGATTTGCCCGCACACTTTAAGCAACCGTCCGATTGTGTTGAGCCAAGACGCGCGCATCGACATCTCCTCGTTAGTGTTCGCCGAGACGCACGCCAACTTGGCGCTGGACGGCCGCGTGGTGTGCGAGTTGCACGGCGAAGAGATGGTGCGCGTGAGTCGCGCCGCGGCCGCGCTGCCGATGCTGCGCATCAACCGTCACAGCCACTTCGAAACCCTGCGCTCCAAACTCGGATGGAATGAATGATTGAGCACCTGCAAATCCGCCAGTTGGCAATCGCCGAGCGTTTGGAGTTGCAGTTCGGCGGCGCGTTCACCGCCGTCACCGGTGAGACCGGCTCCGGCAAATCGCTGATTGTCGAGGCGGTCGGCGTGCTGCTCGGCGGGCGCTGCGACAACCGCATGATTCGCCGCCGTCAGGAGCGCGCCGAAGTGCAAGGCGGATTCACGCTCGGCGACGGTCACCCGGCGTTGCAATGGCTGCGCGACAACGCCCTCGACAGCGACTCCGAATGCATCCTGCGGCGCGAGGTGCGGCGCGACAAACCCAGCCGCGCTTTCATCAACGGGCGCGCGGTCACGGCCGCGCAACTGCGCGCCTTGGGCGCGGAATTGGTCGACATCCACAGCCAGAACGAACACCACCGTCTGCTACGGCGGGACGGCCAGTTGGCGCTGCTGGACCGCGCCGCCGGCAACGCCGAGACGTTAGGGCAACTCGCGGCTTCGTACGAAAAACTGGTTGAAGTGCGCGCGGCGATTAACCGCCTGAACGAGCGCCGCGGCATGCTGCAAGAGCGCGCCGATTTGCTGCGTTTTCAGACCGCGGAACTGGAGGAACTCGCGCCGCTCGCCGATGAATGGCCGCAGTTGGAGGCGCAGCAAAAACGCATGCACCACGCGCAAGATTTGGCGGATGCGGCGGCCGCGGTGGCCGCAAGATTGGGGGCCGGCGACGGTAGCGGGCGCGGTGACGGTGACGGCGGCCCCGGCGGTGACGGCGGCCCCGGCGTCGGCGCATCGCTGGCTGAGAGCGTCCGCCAACTGCAGCGCTTGGTGGAATTCGACCCGCGCTTGGCCGGCATCATCGCCATGTTGGAAGAGGCGGCGGTGAACTTGGGCGAGGCCGCGTCGCAACTGCAATCGCTAACCGCCGAACGCGCGCTCGACCCGAAGGAAATCGCCGCCATCGAGGCGCGGTTTTCGCAGTATCACGAACTCGCGCGCAAGCACCGCACCTTGCCCGGGTTGCTCGCCGCCAAACTCGATGACTTGCGCGGCGAGTTGGCGGCCGGCGACGACCCGGCCGCGGAACTGCAGCGCTTGGGCGCGCAGTGGAGCGAGCACAAAGCCGAATACGACCGCGTCGCCGCGGCGTTAAGCGCGCGCCGCCGCAGCGCCGGCCGCCGCCTGGAAGCCGGGGTCACGGAACTGATGCAGGAATTGGGCATGGCCGGCGGAGGGTTTGAGATTCGCTTGCAGCCGGCCGTGGGGGGCGGCGGCGACGGTGCCGGTGACGGTGCCAGCGACGGTGCCGACGACGGTACCGGCGACGGTGCCGGCGACGGTGACGGTGCCGGTGCCGGCGAAGGTGCCGACGACGGTGCCGACACGCCCGCCGGCAAAAACGCCGCCGCCATCTCCCGGCACGGCGCCGAGACCGTCGAATTCGCGGTCAGCGCCAACCCGGGCCAGTTGATGCAGCCGCTGGCGAAAGTCGCATCCGGCGGCGAGTTGTCGCGCATTTTGCTGGCCATCAATGTGGTGCTGGCGGCCGACGCGCCGGCCTTGACGCTGATTTTTGACGAGGTGGATGTCGGCATCGGCGGGCGCGTCGCCGATGTGGTCGGGCGCAAACTGCGCGACTTGGGCGCGCACCGGCAAATCATCTGCATCACCCACCTGCCGCAGGTGGCGGCGCGCGGGCATCAGCACTGGTCGGTCGCCAAACAAACCGGCCGCCAAACCAGCGTCGATGTCCGCCAACTCGACCACCGCCGGCGCATCGACGAAATCGCGCGCATGACCGCCGGCGCGGAACTCACGCCGCAGTCCATCGCCCACGCTGAGCGCCTGCTGCAGTCGGCATGATTTTTGCAACACCGTCGCCACCGTCGCGCAACTGTCACGCAACCGTCGCCGCAACATTACCGTCGCGCAACCGTCGCCACCGTCACAACACCACCGTCGCGCAACTGTCGCCACCGTCACCGCCACCGTCGAACCCATTCCATGAACGCCGCGCTTGAAACTGAAACCGAAACGCCGATTCGCCGCGCGCGGTTGGACGATGTCGACGGCATTCATGATTTGTTGAAACATTTCAGCGACCGCGAAGCGCTGCTACCGCGGTCGAAGAGCGATTTATACGCCTCCTTGCGCGAGTTCTCGGTGGTTGAAGAGCGCGGCGTCATCATCGCCTGCGGCGCGCTGCAAATTTTCACCGGCGAGTTGGGCGAGGTGCGCAGTTTGGCGGTGGCGCCGGCGCGCGGCCGCGGCGGACTCGGCCGCCGCCTGGTGCATCGCATCGAGCAAGACGCGCGCGGCATCGGCCTGCGGCGGTTGATGGCGCTCACCTACGCGGTCGGGTTTTTTCATAAACTCGGCTTCCGCACCGTGGCCATGCGCGAGTTGCCGGAAAAGGTATGGGGCGTTTGCATCAACTGCCCGAAGTTTTTGCACTGCGACGAGACCGCGGTGCTGAAACAATTGTCACCACCGCAACCGTAACCGTTAACCGTAACCGACGATGAAACGTTTTTTACTCGCGGCCGCGCTGGCGTTGTCGCTGCCCGCTTGCGCGGTCTACAAAATCGACATCCAGCAAGGCAACGAAATCACCGCCGAGATGCTCGGGCAACTGAGCATCGGCATGAGCAAGCGCGAAGTCGGCAAGCGACTCGGCTTCCCGCTGGTCACCGACCCGTTCCACGCCGACCGCTGGGACTACTACTTCTACCTGAAAAAAGGCGCGACCGGCGAAGTGCAACAGCACTCGGCCACGCTGCACTTCGACGGCGAAGCGCTGCGCCGCATCGACAGCGCGTTGTTGGATGGGGTGGGCGACGACGGTGATGCCGCCGGCGAAGAAAGTTTTGACGGTGATGGTGCCGGCGATGAAAGTTTTGGTGGCGATGATGGCGACGAAGAAGTTTTTGATGGCGATGCCGGCGATGAAACCGGCGACGATGACGGTGACGACGGCGACAGTTAATTAACAGTGCGGCCCGCGGCGAGTGTCGCGGTTTAACTCGACTGCGCGCCCTTCCCCGCCTCGCGCATGCGCGTCCCGCCGGGGTCGAAAGCCGGC
>JAPPPS010000134.1 GCA_028817405.1 Gammaproteobacteria bacterium | reverse complement strand
TTGAGGGAGTGATGCGTTCGGGGCGGAGTGTAACACGGAATTAAGACGGCTGGAATTGCTGCGGGGGAGTTTGGGCAGCGATGGACGCGACGGTGGGCGGATTCAGCGAGGCGCGACTACGCGGGTGTGGCAACCGGCTGCGCGCCGCCACCACGATGCGCCGCGCCGGCGGACGGATTCGGCGCGCGCTCACGGCCCCAGTAAGTGCCTTTGGTCAGCAAGCCGAACATGGTCGCCACAAGCAACAGGAGCAGCGGAATGATGACAAATTGGTTCTGCATTTGCAGGCCGTTCACCTTCTCGTCCAAGCGCACGATGGATTGTTCGACGCTGTTGAAGCGCTGGTCAACGCGCTTAAACTGCTCGTCGATGCGCTCAAACCGCTTGTCGATGCGGATAATGGCGGCTTTGACATCGGTCATTTCGCTCTGCAAAACCGCGACAGCAGACGATTGCGACTGCGCCTGCGCGGCCTGGGGCAACGCGGCGGCGGCCGCAAAGGCGATAACGGCGACAGCGACGACGGCGAACGAAGCGCAAAATGCACGGTTGCGATGGCGAGTTTTCATGCCGGTAAATCTCACGGGGAGCGGTGATTTCAGGGCGGAGTGTAACACGGAATTAGGACGGCTGAAATTGCTACGGCGGAATTTGGACGGCGACGAGCTCGACGGTGGACGGATTTGGCGGACGGCGATTGGCGTGACGGTGGGCGGGTTCAGCAGACGGATTCGGTGGCGACGGACGCGACGGTGGACGGATTCGGTGAGGCGCGACTACGCGGGGGTGGCAACCGGCTGCGCCGCGCCGCCACGATGCGCCGCGCCGGCAGATTTCGGCGCGCGCTCGATGCCCCATAAAATACCTTTGGTCAGCAAGCCGAACATGGTGGCCAGAATCATGAGCAACAACGGAATGATGAGAAACTGATTTTGCATCTGCAGGCCGTTCATCTTCTCGTCCAAACGCACGGCGTTTTCCTTGATTTCAACGATGGTTTGGTCCATGCGCTCAAACCGCGCGTCGATGCGGATAATGGCGGCTTTGACATCGGTCATTTCGCTCTGCAAAACCGCGACAGCAGACGCCTGCGACTGGGCCTGGGCGGCATGCGGCAACGCCGCGGCCGCCACAAAGGCGATAACGGCAACGGCCACGGCGCCACGGACGCCGGCGCGACTGGCGCGGATTCCGCCGCGACCGGCGCCGGCAACCGACAGGCAAGAAATGCGAGATGGGCGGGTTTTCATTGCGACAACATCACGGGGGAGGCAATTAAGGTTCAGGGCGGAATGTAACACAATTTCGCCGACACCGGAAATTCATGCGCGAATAATATGCGGCAACGAGAGGGAATTCAAGCGCGTTGAACGCCGGAATTGACGGCGGTTTAACAAAATGACGGTTATGGGGCGACGCCCCACAAAATGCCTTTGGTCAGCAGCGCGAAAATGGCGCCCAAAATCGACAGCAACAACGGCAGGCTATACATGCGCAGACTGTTGATTTTCTCGTCCGTGCGGGCGGAGGTTTCCTTGATTTCAACGATGGTTTGGTCCGTGCGGTCGAGCCGCGCGTCCATGCGGTCGAGCCGCTTATCGATGCGCTCGATGGCGGAATCGGTGACCAGTATTTTGGTCTGCAAAATCGCAACTTCGCTCTTGTCCGCGACATCGCTCTTGGCGGCAAAAACCTCGCGGTCGGCATCGAGGTCGGCTTTGGTCACGACTTCATCGCGACGGGGAATGATTTTCGCCAACTTCGCGGCGATTTCCTCCGACATCCCGACGCTGCGAAACGCGCGGAAAATATCATCATCCATTGCGGCGGCGGGCATGGGTTGCTCCTGATTTTGGGCTGAGTCGGCGGCGGGATTTGGGGTTGAATCGGCTCGGCTTGGGCCGGCTGGCGGGAATTTAACACAATCCCGCGCGGGAATACCCGAATTTGCGCCGGATTATAACGAGGAAAACCTAGAATGCAAGGGACGCGCATTCATTCTTCGCCGGATTCATCCCGCGCTTTTACCGCGGCGGCGTATAGGGTGTTGCGGTTGACGCCGGTGATTTGGGCGGTGAGGCGGCTGGCGCGGGTTAAGGGGAGTTCGGCGCTTAATAATTCCATGATTTCTTGCGCGCGGTGGTCGGCCGGGGCGGGGGTTGGCGGGGCGCCGGCGGTGATGATGACGAATTCGCCTTTGCGGTGTTCGGCGGCGGCGGCGAGGGCCGCGCGCACTTCGGCCAAGTCGCCGCAGTAGAATGTCTCGAAGCGTTTGCTGATTTCGCGCGCCACGGTGACTTCGCGGGCGTCGCCGAAGGCCGCGGCCATGGCCGCGAGCGTGGCCGCGATGCGGTGGCTGGATTCGTAACACACTAAGGTGCGCGGATCGTCGCGCAACTCGCGCAGGCGGCGCGCGCGCGCCGCGGCCGTGGCCGGCAGAAACCCCTCAAAGCAAAACCGCGCCGCCGGCTGGCCCGCGGCCGACAACGCGGCCGTGACCGCGCTCGCGCCCGGCAACGGCGACACGCGCACCCCGGCCTGCCGCGCGCGCCGCACTAAGCGCCGGCCCGGGTCGCTGATGAGCGGCGTGCCGGCGTCGCTGATGAGCGCCACTTGCGCGCCCGCCGCCAACCGTCGCAGCACCGCCGGCAGGCGCGCGGCTTCGTTGTGCTGGTGGAACGATTGCACCGGCGCGCGGATGCCGAGGTGGCTCAGCAGCGCGGCGGCGCGCCGGGTGTCTTCGGCGAGGATTAAATCGACCGTCGCCAGCGTCTCGACCGCGCGGCGGGTGATGTCGCCCAAGTTGCCGATGGGCGTGGCGACGATGAACAGCGCGCCGGCGGAGGTTTTGCGGTTCATGCGCGCGTCTCTTATACTTCGACCATGGATTCCCGCCCGCCATTGTATGCCCGCGCGCCGGCGGCTGTCATGCGCGCCTTGTTGCCGGCGTTGCTATGCGCCGCCGGTGTCTCATTCGCGCAAGAGCCGGGCGAGGCGATTCCGCATGCGATTGAGGCGCAGCCGCAGATTATCGCGGCGGATGCGCCGTGGGCGTTGGTGCGGCGGGCCGAGCAGGTGGCGGCGGACGAGGTGGCGGCGTTGTTGCTGCCGGCGTTGTCCGGGTTTATCGAGGGCGGCGAGTTGGCGGCGGCGCAGGCCGTGGTGGAGCGTTTGCAGACGCAAACATTGAGCGGTTTTCAGCGGCGCGCGTTGCGTTTTCAGTCGGCGTTGTTGGCGCAGCAGTTGGGCCGGCATGCGCGCGCCATCGAGTTTTTGCGCGGGCTCGACATCTCGTTGGCGGTGGACGCAAACGACGCGCCGGACGCCGCGGCCGAGCACGCCGAAATCCTGCGCCTGCTCGCCGATTCGCAGATGGCGTTGCGCCGCAACGCCGACGCGCTGCTCACGCTGCTGCGCCGCGACGCGTTGGCGTTGCCGGACCGCGCCGCCAACCAGATGCAAATTATGGCGCTGCTGGATTCGCTGGACCCGCTGCGCCGCCAACTCTTTCTCGAAGACCCGCCCTTCCCCGAACTGCCCGGCTGGCTGGCGTTGAACGACATCCTGCGCGCGGCCCGGCCGGCCGACCGCGCCGGCGCCATCCGCGGTTGGCAAACGCGGCATCCGCAGCATCCGGCGCGACGGTTTGTGGCTGACCAGCGGCTGGCGGGGTTGCCGGAGCCGGCGATGACGGTGGCGGCGACGGGGGCGACGGGGGCGGCGGCGACGGTGGCGAAAATAGCCAAACCCGGCGCGCCGCCGGCAAAAATAGCCAAGCCGGGCGCGCCGCCGCCGCGCGCGACGGTGTCAACGCCGCCCACGCCGAAATACCGTCACATCGCCCTACTCCTGCCGCTCACTTCGTCATTCGGCGCGGCCGCGCAGGCGTTCTTCGAGGGGTTTATGGCCGCGCACCGTGATGACTGGGCTGACCACGGCCGCGGCGACGGTGACGGTGATGGTGACCAAAACGACCATGGCGGCGACGGTGCCGGTGCCGGCGGCCAAAACGACCAGGGCGGCGACGAATCCACCCAACCCCCGCTCATCACCCTGCACGACATCGGCGCGGACGCGGAATTGGTCGGCTTTTACTACCGCGCGGCGTTGGCCGGCGGCGCCGATTTCGTGGTGGGCCCGCTCGGCCGGCAGGCGGTGAATGCGCTGTTGGCGGGGCCGCCGCTGGACTTGCCGGTTCTCATGGTCGGCGAGGTGCCGGCGGCGCGGGTTGCGCCGAATCTGTACGGCATCAGTTTGTCGCCGGAGCGCGAGGCGGCGCAGGTGGCGGCGCGGGCGTTCTTCCACGGCCACCGTCAGGCCGGGCTGCTCACCGGCGAATCGGACGAAGCGCGGCGCGCCGCGGCCGCATTCGCCGCCGCGTGGCGGACCTTGGGCGGCCAGGTGGTCGCCAGCCGCGCGGTGCCGCGCGCGGTGGCCGGCTACGCGCGCGCCGCGCAAACCCTGCTCGGCATCGACCGCAGCATCGCGCGCGAGAAAATTTTGACCGCGCAGATGGAAATCGACTTGGTGTTCACGCCGCGCCGCCGCGACGACATCGACTTCCTGTTCCTCGCGGCCTCGGCCGCCGATGCGCGCCTGTTGGTGCCGCATTTGCGCTTTTATCAGGCGCATGACTTGCCGCTGTACGCCACCTCGCGCGTCTACGGCGGCGCGCCGGACCCGGCCACCGACGCCGACTTGGACGGCATCATTTTCGGCGACTTGGCGTGGGTGATTGACGCGGCGAAGCGGCCGCGCCCGGCCGCGGTGGTTTCGACCGACCCGCCGCTGGACTCGATGGCCGGCGCGACCCCGACTTCGCCGGCCTCAGCGTCGCCGACCGCCGCAACCGAAACGCCGGGCGCGCGCGCGTTGGGCGCGTATTTCCACACCGGCCTGGACCGCCTGTACGCGCTAGGCTTGGAGAGTTACCGCCTGATTCCGGAGTTGGAATCGTTGCGCGCGCAGCCGGCGCGCCGGCACTACGGCGCGGCCGTGGATGTCAGCGTGGGCGCGGACGGCAACGCGCGCCGGCATCTCACTTGGGCGCGGTTTGAACGCGGCCTGCCATTGCGCTTGCCGGGCGCGACCGCGGGGGTGCCGTTGGACGCGCGGCTGGGCGGCGGCATCCAATGACGGTGATTTCCACCCCGGCCGCGGCCGCGCCCGCGCACTTGCAGCGCGGCGCCGATGCCGAGGACGCGGCCCTCGCCCACCTGCAATCGCGCGGCTTGGAATTGCTCGAGCGCAACTACCGTTGCCCGGCCGGCGAGTTGGATTTGGTGTTCTTGGCGCGCGGCGAATTGGTGTTCGTGGAAGTAAGATACCGCAACACCGATAAGTTCGGCGGCGCGGCGCACAGCGTGGACGCCGCCAAACAACGCAAACTGCGGCGCGCCGGCGAATCGTTTCTGCAAACCCGCGCCGGCCTGGCGTTCAACAACTGCCGGTTTGATGTGGTGGCGGTGACGGGGGCCGGGCCGGCGTATCAAATCGATTGGATTCGTGATGCATTCTGACTGTGACAGTGATGGGGACGGCGACCGGGCCGCGGCGGGCGTTTCGGTTGCGGCGGCCGCAACGGCCGCTTCGACCGAGTCCGCCGAACTGACCGGGCGCGTCGATGCGATGTGGGATGACGCGGCACGCACGCTGGAGTCGGCGCGGGCTTTAAGCGGACAAGTCGCGGCGGCCGCGCAGGCCATGGCGCGCGCGTTGGACCGCGGCGGCAAAATCTTGGTGTGCGGCAACGGCGGTTCGGCCGCGGATGGCTTGCATTTCTCCGGCGAGTTGCTGAACAAGTTCCGCCGCGTACGCCGGCCATTGGCCGCGGTGTGTTTGGCCGCCGATGTGTCGACCATCACTTCCATCGCCAACGACGAAAGTTATGACATGGTGTTCGCCAAGCAAGTCGAAGCGTTGGGGCGGCGCGGCGATGTGTTGGTGGTCATCACCACCTCCGGCAACTCGCCGAACATCATGCGCGCGGCGGCCGCGGCGCGAACCGCGGGCTTAACATGCATCGCATTGAACGGCAAAGACGGCGGGGCGCTGTCGAATATGTTGCGCGACGGTGGGGATGGCGACGGTGACGACGGTGACGGTGACCGCGGTGACGGCGACCGCGGCCGCGACATCGACATCATCGCGCCCGGCGATTCCACCGCGCGCATCCAAGAAATCCACGCTATAATCATCCACGCGTTCTGCGAACTCATCGACCTTCAACTCTTTGGAGAATCCTGACATGTCTCTCCAACGCTTTATCCGATTCTTTCGGCCGGTTGCCCGGTCCGCTTCTTCCGTTGTGGTCACGGTTGCGGCCGTTGCGGCCGCGAAAAAATTCGCCGCAGTGCTGCTTATCGTGCTGCCGGTATTAACCGGCTGCGTGCCGGTGTTGCTGGCGACCGCCACCGTGACCGCGGTTGATGTCTCGCTCGACCGCCGCTCGCCGGGCCGCTACTTGGACGACAACCTGCTGGAAGTCCGCTTGCGCAGCCAACTCCGCCAAGACCAAGCGCTCGGCAGCGCGGTCAACATCAGCGTCACTTCGTTCAACGGCATCGTGCTGCTGACCGGCGAAGTGAACACCGACGAACAACGCATGCGCGCCGGCGAAATCGTGCAAGGCGACGGCTCCACCCGCAAGTTGGTCAACGAACTGCAACTGGCGGGCAAAACCAGTGTGGTCGGCCGCGCCAACGACGCGCTGCTGACCGGCAAAGTGAAGACGCAGTTGCTCAGCGTCGACGAACAAAACTTGTCGAGCAAAATTAAAGTGGTCACCGAACACGGCAAAGTGTATCTGCTCGGTTTGGTAACGCAAACGGAAGCCGACGCCGCCGTCGAAGCCGCGCAAGAGGTGCGCGGGGTGACGCATATCGTCAAAGTGTTTGAGTATATCGAGTGACGGCGCCGCGACTTTCGCTCACGCGGCCGGCGCCGCGCTTGACACGGTTTTATTTCTCGGTACAATCCACCGCGCATCCGCACAACGAGGCATACCATGTCCACTTCCTACACCATTCGTCTGTCCGACGAAATCGACGAGCGATTAACCGATATCGCCCGCGAACGAAAGATTTCCAAAGCCGAAGCCATGACAAGAGCGTTCGCGCTGCTCTCTTTTGCCGTGGATGAGGAAAAACAGGGCCACTTCGTGGCCAGCCTCAAACCATCCGACAGTGGCAAGCCGGAAGTGGTGAAAGAGGTGGTGGGGTTATGACTCCCGAGCAACCGTCCGCAATGCAATTCGAGGCCGGCAAGGCGTTTGACCGAGGTGGAGTATCGCTCAGCGCATTAGAGCGCTTGCGATTCGCCAAGCAGGCGTTATGCGTTCTCGCGCTGATTTGCATCGGCGTGTTCATCGCCTACGCGCGGTTTCCCGACAACCCCGCGCTGATGGCCATCTTTGAGTTGCTCAAAATCGGCATCCTACCGCTGATAACTTTAGTGGTGTCGTTTTATTTTCCCAGTCGGGAACGCGATTAGTGCGATTAGTGTTTTGGCGATGCATAAACGCATAAACGCCGGCGACGCGAAGAGCCGTCATTCCGGCTTGGACGCCGGAATCCAGATGCCACGGATGGCAATCTCACCGATTCGACGATGCCGCGCTGGGTCAATTAAAGACTCTGGACTCCGGCTGTCGCCGGAGTGGCGGGGGTGAGCGCATGGCGATGGGAGTTGCGGCGCTGCACGCCGCGCAATTAAGTACCGTCGCCCGCGCCGCGGTAAAAATCCACCATCTCCGACACATGCCGCTGGCCCATGCCGGCGCGTTCGGCTAACAGGAACGCTTGCTTGGCGCCGGCTGACATCAGCGACGGCATGCGCAACCCGTCGCACAGGGCGGCGTAGTAGAGAATGTCTTTGCGCGCGTTTTGGATGGAGAATTCCATCGCGCTGTTGTCGCCGTCCAGCGCGTACGCTTTGATGAAATCCATGATGCCGGAGTGGCCGGGGCCGGCCGACATCGCATCATAAACTTGCCGGCCGTCCAAACCCGCGGCCTCGGCCATGGCGAACGCTTCCGCGACCACATTGGCGACGCTTTGGGTGACGAAGTTGTTGATGAGTTTGATGGTGTGGCCGGTGCCGAGCGCGCCGAAATAAAACACATTCTCGCCCAACACTTCCAACACCGGGCGCACACGCTCGAACGCTTCCTTATCGCCTGCGCCCATGATGTTGAGCCGGCCTTCGCGCGCCATGGCCGGGGTGCGGCCGAGCGGCGCGTCCAACAGTGCCGCGCCTTTCGCCGCCACCTGCGCGCCCAACCGCCGCGTGGACTCGGGCAAACTGGTACCAAAGTCAATCACCACTTTGCCCGGCGTGAGGCCCGCGATGACACCGTCGTCGCCGTTCATGCGCGATTCCACCGAGGCGGAAGTGTCGACGCAGAACATGATGATGTCGCTGTTCTCGGCGACGATGCGCGCGGTGTCGGCCTCGGCCGCGCCGCGCTGCACCGCGGCGTCCACCGCGGCGCGCGCACGGTTGGCGATCACCGTCAACCGATAACCGTGTTGTTGCAGTTGCTCGACCATCGCCGCGCCCATGGCGCCGAGGCCGATGAAGCCGATGGTTGGTTTGTCGTCGCTCATGAAGAATTCTCCGCGTTATAAAAACAGGGTGACGATGGGAGGCCAAATCAGCATCACCGCCAGCGCGATGAGTTGCACGCCGATGAACGGCAGGAAGCCGCGGAAGATGTCGGTCAGCGAAATCTCCGGCGGCGCCACCGACTTCAAGTAAAACGCGGCCGGCCCGAACGGCGGCGACAGAAAACTCACTTGCATGTTCATGCAGAACAACACGCCGAACCAGATGGCGACATGCTGCGGCGCCAACTGGCCGATGAGGCCGATGTCCTCGACCGGCAGCGCGCGCACGATGGGCAGGAACACCGGAATAATCAGCAGCACGATGCCGACCCAGTCCATGAACGCGCCCATGAACAACAGGATGAGCATCATGGTGAGGATAACCAGGAACGCCGACATTTCCGCGCCGACGATTAACTCCGCGATGTAGGTCGGTCCGCCGGCCAAAGTGTAAGCGCCGGACAAGGTGGCCGCGCCGATGGTGACCCAGATGATGGTGCCGGTGGAACGCAAGGTGCGCATCAAACTCTCCCACAACAAACCCACCGACGCGCGACCGCGCAGCGCCGCAAAAACGAACACCGCCAGCGCGCCCATGCCCGCGGCCTCGGTGATGCCGGTGACGCCGCCGTAAATCGAGCCGAGCACGATGCCGATGATGACAATCGGCGGCACCAATCCCTTGCCGTATTTCCAGCCGGCCGATGCGCGCGCGCGCCCGACGGCAAACCGCAACAGTACCGCGCAGGCGGTCACGATGCCGCCGAGCCAAACCAGATGATGCGGCATGCCTAAGAAGATTTCATCTTCCGGCGGCAGGTTAACATTCGCGCTGAACACGGTGTAAATCAGCGCGCGCATGAACAACAACATGCACACCGTACCGGCGAACAACAGTAAGAAGCCGGTGAACATGATGCTCTTGTCGCGGCCGGTTGGGTCGCCGGGTTGCGGCTGCGGCAGCGGCGCGTGGTCGGGGTTTAACTGCGTGCGGATGACGATGTAGATGATGAAGAAAGTCGCGAGCATAAAGCCCGGCACGAACGCGCCGGTGAATAGCGCCTTGATGGAAGTCTCGGTTATCAAGCCGTAAATAATCAGCACGATGGACGGCGGAATCATGGTGCCGAGCGAGCCGGACGCGCAAATCGTGCCGACCGCGAGGTTGCGGTTGTAGCCGAGGCGCAGCATCTGCGGCAATGCAATCAAACCGAGTAACACCACTTCGCCGCCGATGATGCCGGACATCGCCGCCAACAGCACCGCCATCAGCGAGGTGACGATGGCGATGCCGCCGCGCACCCCGGACAGCCAGAAGTCCAGCGACTCATACATGGTCTGCGCCATGCCGGAACGCTCCAGCAGCGACGCCATGAAAATAAACAGCGGCACCGCAATCAGCGCGTAGGTGGTGAGCAGGTCGAAGATTTTTTGCGCCAGGAGGAACAGTGGGCCGGTGCCGGGCCGGCCGGTCAGCAAACCGTCGCCGAAAGTCCATGGCGCGGTCAACAACGCCGGCTCAAACTTCATAATCATCACCAACAACGCCACCACGGCCGAGGCGAAGCCGAGCGGCATGCCGATGGCGAGAAGTACCACCAACGCAATCAGCGTGATGAGCGAAATGGTCGCGATGTCCATCGAACGGTTGTCGGCGTCGCGCGAATCAATTCCGCGCCGTTAGTTTTGCGCCACGCTCTTTTTGAGCGCCGCAAGTTCATCCGCATCCAAGTCGGCCGGACTATGCGACTCCGGCGCGCGCTGCCAGTCGGCGATGAGGTTGGCGACCGCTTGCGCCGCAATCAACGCGATGATGACAAGAATGAACGGCTGCTCGGTGGCCGGTATCGGCGGGTCAAACGCGGTGCCGAACAACTCCCACTTGTAGAGTTTGTTGACGAACACTTGATGATAGGAGCCGTAAATCAACAGCGTCGCGTAAATCACCAACAACACCGCGCCGATGATGTCGAACGCATGCCGCAGCCAGGCCGGGCATGCGTCGTATAAAATAAAAATGCGAATGTGACAACGCTGCTGCATCGCATACAAACCGGAGAACAAAAACACATAACCGGCCAGCCACAAGGTTAATTCATTCGCCCACAAAGTCGGAGATTCGAAAGCGTAACGCAGCAGCACTTCATACAGCATCACCAGCGTCGCCAGGAGAATCAAAATCATCGTCACCCGCCCCAACATCAGCGCCAAGCGGTCCACCGGCCGCCAGTCGGGGAATTCCATGCGCGCGATGTTAATCGTGCGCGCGCCGTGGATGAAAATCACCGGCAGCAATAGCAGCGCGAGCCAGTCCAAGATGTCGGCCTCGCCGGTCAACCCCGGCAAGGCGATGATGTCGGTGTTGCGGTGGTTGGCGGTCATGCGGTCGACCGCGCTCGTGTCAGCCGGCGGGAACAAGTCCAAGATGAACGCCGGCGCATGCCAAATCGCCCAGCCGGCGCACACCGCAAACGCCACCGGCATCGCCCACTCGCGCAGGCCGCCGCTGGAAACCGGGTTCGCGTTCATCGCGCGTGGCGGGGGCGGAAAGCGGGAAGCGGCGGCGCGTTGACGATTGCAACCGCGCCGCCGCCGAAATCCCAAGTCGCGGTTACTGCATCAAACCCAAATCGGTCAGGAAGTCGATATGGTTTTTCAGCAACTTCTTCGCCTCCGGGGTGGTGGCGAAATCGGTCCACGATTTTTTAACCCCGGCGCGGTATTTCGCCAACTCCGCGTCCGACCATGCGTACAGGTTAACGCCTTGCGCGCGCAATTCTTTGGCCGCGCGGGCGTTCGCCACTTCCACCGCGGTCGCGGTTTTCAGCGCCAACGCCTGCATCGCCACTTTCAGAATCGCCTGGTGCGGTTTCGGCATCGCGTCCCACACATCCTTGCGGCAGACCAAGTGGTCGGCCGGCATGGAGTGGAAGCCGGGGTAGTTGGTGTGTTTGGCGATGTCGTAGATGCCCATGCCGCGGTTGACCGCCAAACTGGCCGCGTCCGCGCCTTCGATGATGCCGGTCTCCAGCGAAGTGAACACCTCGTTGAAGTCCAGCACAATCGGCGATGCGCCGAGCGCCTTGAACACGCCGGTAATCATGCCCGGCGGCGAGCGGAACTTCCAATTCTTGAAGTCATCGGCGTTGCGAATCGGGCGCGTCGATGACAGCGACTCGGGGCCCGGAATCCACCAGCCGACGAACTCCATGTCGTAGGTGTGGTACAACTCGTTGAGCGCATCGTAGCCGTTGTTGTGCAGCAGCCATGACATCTGCTCGTACGGCTTGGTGTAGCCGCCGGCCAGGTCGCCGGTGAATTGGAACGCCGGGTTCTTGCCGGTTTGGTATGAGCCGCCGGACATGTCGCAGTCGATGATGCCGGTCACCGCGGCGTCAAAAATCTCCGCCGACTTGACGATGGCGTCGCCGTAGAACAGTTCGATGGCGATGTCGCCGCCGGACATGGCTTCGACATCTTTTTTGAACACGCCGGCCATCTCGCCGGACACGTTGTTCGGTTGGAAGTGGGTGTGAATTCGCAACTTCGTGGTCTGCGCCGCGGCGATGCCGGCGGTCAGCGCAAACGCTGCGGCGCCGGCAACGGCGGTTCGGATGGCGGTTTTGTACATGGCTCGATTCCTCGTCGGGTGTTGCAAGTTTGCGGGTTGGTTTTGGATGCGCCGCCTGCGATAACAAGCGGCGGCGGCAATATAGCATGTTTTCGGCGCGCGCCCTTCGCGCTTTTCCGCGGTGCTTAGTCGGCGACGCGGCGACGGCCGGCACCGGCGACGGTGTCCGGACGGTGTACGTACAGTTAGTGCAGCCAAGCGCGCGGCAACGAAACGGATGACGCGGTATTATTCCACACTTCACCACACGGCGGACGGCCATGAACAAAGTGAAAATAGCGGTCGCCGGCGCCGGCCTGGCCGGGCGGCAGCACATCACCGCCATCGCGCAAG
>JAPPPS010000160.1 GCA_028817405.1 Gammaproteobacteria bacterium | reverse complement strand
TGGTGGACGAGGCCGCGTTGATTGCCGCGCTGCGCGAGGGCGCCATCAAAGGCGCGGCGCTGGATGTATTCGCCGATGAGCCACATGTGCCGCAAGAATTGCGCGCCCTCGACAACACCGTCCTATCGCCGCACCAAGGCAGCGCGACGACTCACACCCGCCACCGCATGGCCGAAGTCGTGGCCGACAACATCGAAGCGGCGCTGCAAGACGGTGAGCCGGTGACCGCGGTGAACGAACCGCGCATTTCAAGCGCGGGTTGATGCCGGGGTGATAAACTGTTGAATCAGCGCGGCGATTTGCGCCGGCGCCTCCAGCAGCAGCGCGTGTTTGAGACCGGGCAGAATGCGCAGTTCGGATTGCGCGATTTGCCGGTGCATGAGTTCGGCCATGCGCGGCGTCGAACCGATGTCATGTTCGCCGGTGATGATGAGAGTCGGTTGACGGATGCCGGTGAGTTGGCGCGCCAAATCGGATTCCGCCAGCACTTGGTAGGCGGCCGAGTACGCGGCCGGGTCGTTGGCGGTGAAGCGGCGAAAGTGTTGCGCGACGATGTCGGGATGCGATTGCCGGAACGCCTCGGTGAACCACCGGCCGGCGGAATTGCGCGCGTGTTGTTTCGCGCCCACCGCCGTGACCGCGCGAGACCTTTCCCGCGCCCGCGCTTGTTCAGCCGGCGTGCGCCCGGCCGCTGCGCTGATGAGAATCAGTCGGTCGACTTTTTCCGGGTGGGCGAGAGCGAACGCTTGGGCGATGATGCCGCCGAGGGAAAACCCCGCCAAGTGCGAGCGCTCAACGCCGAGTCGGTCGTAAATGCCCGCCAGGTCGCGCACAAAATCATCCAATCGGTACGGGCCCGGCGGCTTGTCGGAGTTGCCGTGGCCGCGCAAGTCCATGCGCAATACCGCGCAGCCGCTTAATGCGCGCACGACACCGTCCCACACTTCCAGACTCGATCCGACGCCGTGCAGCAAAGTGACCGGCGCACCGTCGCCTTCGCGGCGGTAGTGAATCTCAACCGGGTTTGCGTGGCCGGGCGTCATGCGGCGGCGCGGGAAAAACTCATTGGTCTTTTAGAATCACCGCGTCTTCGGCGCGCCAACTCAGCCGCACCGCGGTTCCCACCGGCATGTCGATGGCATCCCCGGCGCGCGACTGTTGCAACGCCGAGAATTCGACGCCGTGCGCGGTGTCGACGATGTATTTGCGCGCTTGGCCCAGATAGATGATGTCCGACACCCGGCCGGCGATGCTGTTTTCGGCAACCGGCGCGGCGGATGAATCGGGCGCGATGTTAATGCGCTCGGGGCGGACGACCATGACCGCCGGCGCCCCCGAAACACAACCGGCCCCGCACCAACCGCGCAGCGGCGACTCGCGGTCCACGCCGTCCACGCCGTCCAGCCGGGCGATGCCGCCGGCGATGTCGGCCGCGCGCCCGGAAAGAAAGTTGGACTCGCCGACAAAATCGGCGATGAACGGCGTCGCCGGCGCGTCGTAGATTTTCTCCGCTGTGTCGACTTGCACGATGCGCCCGTGGTTGAAAACCGCGATGCGGTCGCTCATCACCAGCGCCTCTTCCTGGTCGTGGGTGACATACAAAATGGTGGCCTCGATGTTGCGGTGGATGCGCATAATCTCGATTTGCATCTGCTCGCGCAGTTTTTTGTCGAGCGCGCCCAACGGTTCGTCCATGAGCAGAACGCGCGGGTTGAACACCATGGCTCGTGCCAGCGCGACCCGCTGCTGCTGGCCGCCGGACAGTTGCGCCGGGCGGCGCATCCCGTGGTCCGGCAAGCCGACCAAGTCGAGCGCGTGTTTGACCCGGCCGGCGATTTCATCCTTCGGCAGTTTGCGCATCTGCAGCGGGAAAGCGATGTTCTGCGCCACCGTCATGTGCGGAAACAGCGCGTAGTGCTGGAACACCATGCCGATGTCGCGCTTGTACGGCGGCAGCGGGTCGAGCGGTTTGCCGTCCAACAGAATGCCGCCGCCGGAGGCTTTGAGGAAGCCGGCGACAATCATCAGCGTCGTGGTTTTGCCCGAGCCGGACGGGCCCAGAAAGGTGATGAACTCGCCCCGGGCAATCCGCAGCGAGACCTCGTCGACCGCGGTTACATCGCCGAATCGCTTGGAGACTTGCCGCAACTCGAGGATAATTTCTCCTGGTTCGTCGGGCTTGGTGTCGTGTTCGGGTTTCATGTCGGGCGCGTCAAGAAAAGGGAGTTTTTCGGCCGCCGCTGCGGCTCATCACGCTTTCCACCAGCAGCGCGGCCAGGGAAAACAGGAAAATCAGCGTGGCGATGGCGGCGATGGTCGGGTCCACATCGCCGCGAATGTTGGACCACATCTGCACCGTGACCGGGCGCACCACCGGCGTGCTGATGAACAGCGACACCACCAGTTCGTCGAACGAAATCACCATCGCGAACAGCAATCCCGACAGCACCGCCGGCAGTATCAACGGCAGGGTGACGGACCTGAACGCCATCCACGGCGTTGCGCCGAGGTTGGCGGCGGCGTCTTCGAGGCGGCGGTCGACCAGTTGCAAGGATGCGCCGACCGTGGACAGCACGTACGGAATGGTCAGCACCGTGTGCGCGAGAATCAATCCGCCGATAGTGCCGTACAGCCCCCAGATGCGGAACACGCCGAACAAGGCCGCGGCGGTGATAATGACCGGCACCACCAGCGGCGCCATGAGGATGCCGTTGATGGCGGCGGCGCCGGGAATGCGGCCGCGATTGAGCGCAAAAGCGGCCGCGGTACCCAATACGGTGGCGGCGATGCCGGCCGGCAGCATCACCCGCAGACTGACCCACAGCGAGCGAATCCAGGCCGGGTTGCCGACGATGTTTTCATACCACTGCATGGACCAGCCCGGCGGCGGAAAGGTCAGGAACGGCGCCGAACTGAACGAGATGATGAGGACGATGACGATGGGCGCGATGATGTAAACCGCGACCAAAATGCAGACCGCGATGCGCGCCGCGTTCCAGATATGAACTTGCTGCATGTCAGGCGCGGATGGCCGGCTTGACGCCGAACACCTTGTGGGCGAGCGTGAAAATCAGGGCCGTGCCGGCCAGCAGAATCATGGCCAACGCGGCCGACAATCCCCAGTCGCCGAACTGGTCGATTTGCTCCTGAATCAGTTGCGCGACCATGATGTCGCGGCGGCCGCCGAGCAGCGCCGGGGTGATGAAGTAGCCGAGCGAGATGATGAACACTAACATGCAGCCGGTGAACACGCCGGGCAAACTGAGCGGCAAGTAGACCCGGAAAAACGCCGGCAGCGGCGGCGCGCCGAGATTCGCCGCGGCCTTCATGTAACTGCCGTCGATGCGCGACAGCACCGAAAACAACGGAAAGACCATGAACGGCAGCAGGATTTGCACCATGCCGATGAGCACGCCGGTGCGGTTGTAAATCAGTTCCAGCGGCCGCGCGATTAACCCGATGCCGAGCAGTATGTCGTTGATGAGGCCTTTCGGCTGCAGCAGCACCAGCCAGGCGAAAGTGCGCACCAAAATGCTGGTCCAAAACGGGATTAGAACGATGTAAATCAAAATTCGCCGCGCCGCGGGGCCGGCATGCACCATAGTGTACGCCATCGGATAACCGAACAGCAGGCAAAAAATCGTGGTCGCGCCGCTGATGGCGACGGTGTTCCACAGCACCTTGAGGTAGATGGCCTCGCTCAGCGCGGTGGCGTAGTTGTGAAACCCCCACACCGGGTCCGAGGCGCTGCGCAGCAGCAGCCAGAACACCGGGTAGACGAACGCCGCCAACAGCAACGCCAACGCCGGCGCCACCAGCCAGGCGCGCCGGTCTCGTATCACGGTTGACGGCATCGATGATTCGCTCTTCGGTATCCGATGGCCGGCGCGGCCTCCGGCCGCGCCGGCGATTTCGCCGATTGGCGTTGCTCAATCATGACAACTTCCATTCGGTCCATCGTTTGGTCAGCGCCTCGAGGTTGTCACGCCAGTAATCGATGCTGATGAGAATTCCGCGCGCGGCGTTGTCCGGATGCGTGGACAGCCACGGCTTGACTTCCTCGTCTATCATCGCAAACGCGTCCAAGTTGGTCGGCGCGTACGCGAGTCGGTTCGCCATTCTCGCTTGGTTCTCGGCCCGGGTGACATGGGTCATAAACTGCATCGCCACATCGGCGTTTGGCGCGCCTTTGGGGATGACATAGTAGTCGACCGAGCGGATGTTTTGATTCCACTCGATGGCCACCGGCGCGCCCTTTTTGTGGCTGTCAAACGCGCGGCCATTAAGAATCAAACCGCAACCGACCACGCCGTCGCCGAACAACTGCTGGGATTCCGAGTTGCTCTTCCACAGAATCAAGTCGTCCTTGATGGTGTCCAGTTTGGCGAATGCGCGGTCGACATCCAGCGGGTAGAGGTCCTGCATTTTCACCCCGTCGGCTAGCAGCGCGTGCTCGAGAGACGGGAACACCCGGTCGCGCAGGGTGCGCTTGCCGGGGAATTTCGCCACATCGAAAACATCAGCCCAACTGCGCGGATGCCTGCCGGTGGGGAAGGCGTCGGTGTTGTAGCCGATGTTGTACGACCAGACGATGTTGGCGACGCCGTAGTCGTGTACATACTCGGCTTCAATCTCGCTCATGTTTACCACCGCCGTGTCGATTTTCTCGAAATACCCTTTGCGCGAATCGACCGCCAACGACACATCGACGACATCGACCACATCCCAGATGGGCTTGCCGCTTTTCAGCATGGCGCTGAGTTTGGCGGCGTTCATGGGGCCGCCCTGAATCACCTCGGCCCCGGTGGCGGCGCTGAACGGGTCGCAGTAGGCCGCGACCTGGGCGTCGCGGTAAACGCCGCCCCAGGTGGTGTGAACCATGTGGCGGCCGCTGAGATGCGAAGCCGCCAAGGCCCGGCCGGATAACAACGGCAGCGCGGCCGATGCGCCGGCCGCGGCCGCCGCTTTGAGAAAACGCCGGCGGCCGGCGCTTGGCTGCGGGTGTGCCGCATCGCGCGCGGCTTGGTTGGAAGTTGCGTGAGTCATGACGGAATCCCCCTCGTGGTTTGGGTTGAACAAAATAAAACGGTTGACGAGTCACATCGCCCGCCGTTGGTCAGCGTCGGACGCTTCGCGGAAATGCGGCATCACTTCGCTGATGAAAAGTTGCAGCGAGCGTTTGGTCATCGCATGCGGCATGCCGAAGTTCGCGCCGTATAACAGATGCTCCACGCCGGCCGCTTGGTAGCGTTTCAGTTTGGCGACAATCTGCGCCGGGGTGCCGAACAGCATGTTCTCGCATAAATCTTCGGGCGCGCAGTTTTCCTTGCCGCGGATGACTTCCCAGTCGACCGGCTCGGGGAAACCGTTGTTGACCGCGCCGCGGCCGGTGTAGAGGTTTTCGAAATGCCGCCAGAAGTCGACCACCGCGCGCGCCGGCGTTTCCGCGTCTTGTTCTTTCTCAACCACGCAGGCGAGGCGCAGCATCATGTGCTCGGGGCTGGCGACGCCGGGATGGGCGGCGACCGCGGCCTCAAAACGCTCGACCAGACTCTGCACTTCGGAGAACGGTTTGCGCAGCGGCGTGGTCATGATGTCGCAGTTGTTCTGCACCGCCCAGTCGAAAGTGTCCGGGTCGCGCGCCGCCACCCAGATGCGCGGATGCGGTTTCTGCACCGGTTTGGGCACCGAGGTCACGCTCGGGAACGACCACAATTCCCCGTCGTGCGCGTAGTCGCCTTGCCACAACGCCCGCACCGCCGGGATGATTTCCTTCACATATTCGCCGCCTTGCTTTTGCGGCATGCCGCCGGCCATGCGGTCGAACTCGTACTGGTAAGCGCCGCGGCCGATGCCGAGTTCCAGGCGGCCGTCGCACAACACATCGGTCAGCGCGGCCTCGCCGGCCAGGCGAATGGGATGCCAGTAGGGCGCCACCACCACCGCCGTGCCTAACCGAATCGAGTCGGTGTGCGCCGCCCAGTGGCTCAGCAGCACGAACGGGTTGGGCGAGATGGTCATCTCGATGGCGTGGTGCTCGGACACCCAGGCGGTTTCAAACCCGGCCCGGTCGGCGATTTGCGCCAGTTCCAGCGCGTGCCGGCAGACCTCCCGCATGTCCTGCGATGGGCCGGCGCGAATCATGTTGATGGCGATGGAGAATTTCATGGCGGGTGTCCGGTTGTTGGGCGGTTATTTCAACTGGATGACGAACGCGTCGTGGTCGCGCCCGGAATGGTCGATGACGACGCTCTTGATGCGGGTGAATTCGCGCATGGCTTCGACGCCGTTGTGTTTGCCGTAGCCGCTCGCTTTGAAACCGCCGGCCGGCGACACGAACGACGCCGAGCGGTAGGTGTTGACCCACACCGTGCCGGCCTCGACGGCCCGCGCAAAACGCAACGCGCGGTCGATGTCGCGGGTCCACACGCCCGCGGCCAGGCCGTACACGCTGTCGTTGGCTTGGGCGATTAAGTCGGCCTCGTCGCTGAAGCGAATCATGCACACCACCGGACCGAAGATTTCGTCGCGCGCGATTTTCATGTCGTTGCGCGCATCGGAAAACACGGTCGGCTGGAAATACCAGCCGTCGCCTTCGATGCCCGGGCGGCCGCCGCCGGCCGCCAACTTCGCGCCTTCGTCCAGCCCGTGTTGAACGTACCGCTCGACCTTTTCCCGTTGCGCGCGCAACGCCAGCGGGCCGAGTTGCGTGGCATCGTCGGCGGGGTGGCCGATGCGCACCGCCCGCGCGCGCGCCGCCACTTGCGCGACGATGTCGTCATAAACACGCGCGTGCACGAAGCATCGGGAGCCGGCCACGCAGGTCTGGCCGGCGGCAGCGAACACGCCGGCCACCACGCCGTTCACCGCGCGCGCGGGGTCGGCGTCGTCAAAAATTACATGCGGCGACTTGCCGCCCAACTCCAAACTGCACGGCACCAGGTTGGCGGCGGCATGGGCCGCGACTTCGCGCCCGGTGTCGGTACCGCCGGTGAACGCCAGTTTGGCGATGCCGGGATGCCGGGCCAGGGCCCGGCCCGCGCTTTCGCCGTAGCCGGTCACCACATTGAACACGCCCGCGGGGAAGCCGGCCTGCATGCACAACTCGGCCAGCGCCAGGGTCGACGCGGAGGTGTGCTCGGACGGTTTCGCCACCACCGCGTTGCCCGCGGCCAAGCACGGCGCCAGCGCCGCGGCCAGTATCGACAGCGGCGAGTTCCACGGCGCGATGATGCCGACCACGCCGAGCGGCTCGCGCAGGGTGAAGTTCAGCATGCCGGTTTTGTTGATAGGCAGCACTTCGCCGTGGATTTTGTCGGCCAGGCCGGCGAAGTAGGTGAAATATTGCGGCAGGTAATTCATCTGCGCGCGCGTCTCGCCGATAATTTTGCCGTTGTCGCGGGTCTCGAGTTGCGCCAGCGACTCTTGGTTCTCATCGATTAACTCCGCCAAGCGGCGGATTAAATCGCCGCGCCGGGTCTGCGTAATGTCGCGCCAGGCCGGGTCTTGCATCGCGGCCGCGGCCGCGCCGACCGCCGCGTCCACATCGTCCGCGTCGCCATCGGCGGCCTCATACCACGGCGCGCCGGCGCTCGGGTCATAACTGGCGAAGTAACGCCCGGCCGCCGGCTTGCGCCAGTCGCCGCCCACGAATAAATCGGCGCGCCGCCCGGCGATTTGGGGCATCGTGGTTTTCATTTTTCAGCCGCCGCCGGTCGACTATCGCCTGCATTGGCGTCGCGCACCGGGTTGAAATACGCCGCCCACGGTTGCGGTTGGTTTTCCAGCACCGCGACCTGGCCGCCGCAATCCGACTCGGCATAAATGCCAAAGCGCGCCGAGTCGCGCTCCGCGACATAGCGCTCCAACATGTGGCGAAAGGCGTCGCCGGGAATGGCGTCCCATGGAATTTCATCGGGGCGGAACAAGCGCGCGCGGTCGGAGGCGGAGCGGCGCAACCGCTTCAGCCAGCCGCGGTAGATGATGTAGGTGGGCGCGCCGCCGAAGACCGAGTAGATGAACGACAAGTCGGCTTCGGCGCCGATGCCGGCGAGCGCGGCGTTCAGCGCATCTTTCCCCGACCGGCCGTCGCCGGCCATGGTGGACAGCGGCACTGACCAGCCGCCCGAGGCGGTGCGGCACAGCAGCAGACCGTCGCCGTCGTCGACGATGCAGCCCAGCGCCGAATCGGCGCGCCGGCAAGCGTCGAACGCGTCCTGCTCCAAGCCGAAACGCACATAGCCGCCGCGGAAATAACCCAGCGGCCGGCCCGCGTCAGCCGAATAACCGGTCACTTCGCCGACCACGATGGCGTGGTCGCCGCACGGTATGAGAGTGTGCAACCGGCAATCCAGCCAAGCCAGACTGTCGTCCAGCAACGGCGCGCCGCCGCGGCTCATGGTCCACCGTACGCGCCGGAATTTGTCCGGCGATTGCGACGCAAACAACGCCGACACCTGCCGCTGGCGCTCGGACAAAATGTTGACCGCGAATCGTTTGCACGCGGCAAACGCGGCATAACTGGCGGCGCTTTCGCCGATGCACACCAGAATCAAAGCCGGGTTGAGCGACACCGATGTGAACGAGTTGGCGGTCAGTCCGCGCGGCCGGCCGGCCGCGTCGACGGTGGTCGCCACCGTGACGCCGGTGACAAAAGCGCCTAAGGTGTTCCTCAGGCCGGCACAACTTTCGCTTGGCGGAGTTCGCGGTTCAAGCATCGGGTTTCTGGCATCTGTCGCGTGGTGGCGGGCCGGGCGCGCCGGGTTTTTCAATCGAACAATCAACATGTCGGGCATGGCAGCGGAAAACACGCGGCATTTCATCGGCAATTCCCGATGAAAAAACCGGTTATTTTTCCTGCGAATCGCAGGAAAGCGTTTATTCCGATTCGTCCATGCCGGCCAGGTCGTATAGTTTGATTGCCAACAGAATATCAAAACGCGTTTTGGCATCCAACGGCGCAATCCCGAAGCGGTCGGCGATGCGCTGCAGGCGGTAGCGCAGCGTGGACACATGAATGTTGAGGTTTTTCGCGCAAGTTTCAAAACGGCCCTCCGCTTCCACGAACGACTTCAAGGTGGCGAGATATTTTGTGCCGTGCGCTTTGTCATGCGCGCCGATGGGGATGAGTTGACGGTTGAGAAACTGACGCACCGCGCGGTTTTCCGCGACCGACAGCAGCACCGCGGTGGAGTTAAAATCGTCTTCCGACACCAGTCCGCGGCGTTTGAACAAGCGCGACAACTTCAGCATGCGGGCGCATTCGCGGCCGGCCTGCGCGTAATCTTCCGGCTGCGCGCACACCCGGCCGCGGAACATCGCCGGGCGTACGCCCAAGGCCCGTGTTACCTCATCGAGCAAGCGGTGTTGCAATTTGTCCCACTCGTCATCGCGTTTTTCACCGGCCGGCAGCAGCACCAGGATGTCGCTGTGTTGTTTCACCGTGACCGCGCCGGCGAATAGTTTGGCGGCGCGTTCGCCGATGCAGCGGTGCGCGTAGTTCATGGTGGGGCCGCGGTCTTGCGCGTCGTCCAGAAAACCGAAGCCGACCAGCCGGGCCGGCAACTCGGTGTCGATTCCCAAATCCAGCGCGCGCGCCGCAAAGCCTTCGGTTGACCGCCAGTCGCCGCTGAACAACCGCGACAACACATCCATGCGCGAAGTCGCTTCGGTCTGAAAATTCAAAGTCTCCCGCATCAGTTGCACGCTCAACGCCAGCAGCACGGTCTCGGCGGTCAGGCGGTCGAACGGGTCAAAAGCGGATTTGCCCGGCGCCAACAGCAGCGCGCCCATGCTCTCGCCGTCGACTTGCAGCGGCTCGATGAAAGCGTTCAGCGTCGTGGAGGTTTCGCCGGTGTCGAATTCCACATCGGTCATTTCGCGGAACTGCGTTCTTCGCGCTTTCCGTGCCGCGTCAAACAAACCGCGGCCGGCGCGTCCGCGCACCAGTTTCCGCCATTGTGTTTCCGGGAGTTTCTTGAGCGGCGAGCCGCCGCCGGCGTAAACCGTGCGCGTGGTCAGGTCGATGACCAGCCACGGATGCCGCATCGATTTGCCCAACATGTCGCACACCGCGGCCAGGGAGACTTTGCCCAAAATCGCCTCCATCAATTGCGCGTGCATGGCGGTGGTTTTGCGCAGCCGGGCGTTGGCGGCGCGCGCTTGCTGCAAGCGCAGCGTTTTTTCCACCGCGATGGCGGCCAGGTCGGACACGGTTTTAAGGAAGGCCAGTTCCGGGCGCGAGACCGCGACCACTTGCCGGGATTGAACCGCCAAAATCATCTCGCGGCCGGCGCGGTCGCGCGCGCCGAGCGGCAGGATGACGACCGTGTGGTAGCCGCGCAGTCGCGCGTCTTTTTTGTAACCGGGGAATTCCGCGCAACGCTGCGCGTCCGGAATCACCAGCGTCTCGCCGCTCGCGGCCACCGTGGCCGCCGGGCTGCTCGCCAACTTCCACCGTTTGGCCGCGGTTTTCGCGGCCGGCGCATGCGAATCAAAACGCTGCACCAGAACCGAATAGCCGGCCTTCGCATCGATGCGCATAATCGCGCACGACGCCCATTCGGAATGCGAGCAAATCGCATAAACGATGCGCGCCAATATCGTGTTCAAATCGCTTCCTGAGTTAATCAGCCGGGCGATGTCGCTGATTTTCTTGAAGCGGGAGGCGGAATTCGCGCGGGCGTTCATCTGCGGTCACCGACGGCACTTGAACGCGATAATAGCGCAACGGGGAATGCGCGGCGACGCGATGGTCACCGGCGTCGCCATCGCCGGCGCGACCGATGCCGCAACCGCGCCGCCCAGGCCTCGGCGCCTGGATTTTCCGCCATCCGAAGTGGTTGCTGTTGCTGTTCCTGGTGCCGCCGCTGCTGTGGCTCGGCGTGGTCTATCTCGGCGCGTTGTTTGCGCTGCTGGCGCAGAGTTTCTTCTCGGTCGATGAATTCTCCGGCGCGGTGGTGCGCGAGTTGACCTTCAAGACCTACCGCGAACTGTTCAGCGCCGCCAACATCGATGTCATCGCGCGTACCGTGCTGATGGCCGCGGCGGTCACCGTCGCAGCCGCGGTCATCGCCTTCCCCATCGCCACCTTCGCCGCCCGCCACGCCCGCGGCTGGCTGCGCGCGCTGTTCTACATCGGCATCATGCTGCCGTTGTGGTCCAGTTACCTAGTGCGCGTGTATGCGTGGAAACTCATCCTCGCCAAAGAGGGAATCCTGAACTGGATATTAGCCAAACTGCATCTGACCTGGCTGCTGGAGGCGTTGCTGGCGTTGCCGGTGCTTGGCGGTGCGTCGTTGTCGGTGAGTTACTTCGGCACCTTCGCGGTGTTCGTGTATATCTGGCTGCCGTTTATGATTTTGCCGCTGCAAGCGGCGCTGGAGCGGGTGCCGCGCTCGGTCACCGAAGTGTCCGCCGACCTCGGCGCGCGGCCGCTGGCCACCTTCCGCCATATCGTGCTGCCGCTGGCGCTGCCGGGAGCGGTGGCCGGGTCGATATTCACCTTTTCCCTGACCCTCGGCGACTACATCATTCCCGGCATCATCGGCTCATCGCGCCCGTTCATCGGCCAGGTGGTGTTCCTGCACCAGGGCACGGCCGGCAACATCCCGATGGCGGCGGCGTTTTCCGTGGTGCCGATTGTGGTGATGTTCGTTTATTTAGCGCTCGCCCGGCGCGCCGGCGCGTTCAATGCGCTTTAGCCGCTTCGGTTCCCGGTCGCCGGTTTCCATTCCGCTGGCGTTGGCGGCCGGCGCCGGCCTGCTGTTTCTGCTGGCGCCGCTGTGCCTGATTCTGCTGTATGCGCTGACCACCGAGGATAAGACCTTTCAGTTCCCGCCGCCCGGCCTGACGCTGAAGTGGTTCGGCGTGGCTTGGGGGCGCCAGGACATTCGCGACGCGCTGTTCCTGTCGCTGCGGGTCGCGCTGATTTCCACGCTGATTGCGCTGGTGCTCGGCACCCTGGCCGCGGCCGCGATGTACCGCCACAAATTCTTTGGCCGCGAAAGCATCACGCTACTGATTATCCTGCCGATTGCGCTGCCCGGCGTGGTCACCGGCATCGCGCTGCGCTCGGCGTTCAGTCTGCTGGAAATACCGTTCAGCGTTTGGACCATCGTGCTCGGCCACGCCACCTTCTGCATCGTGGTTGTCTATAACAATGTCATCGCGCGTTTTCGCCGCACTTCGCATTCGCTGATTGAAGCGTCCATGGACTTGGGCGCGACCGGGCTGCGCACTTTCTGGCACATCGTGCTGCCCAACACCGCCACCGCGCTGTTGGTCGGCGGCCTGCTGGCGTTCGCGCTGAGTTTCGACGAAGTCATCGTCACCACCTTCACCGCCGGCCAGCAGACCACGCTGCCGATTTGGATGCTGAGCGAACTGGTGCGCCCGCGCCAACGCCCGGTGACCAATGTGGTCGCGGTGTTCGTCATCGCCGCGACCTTGGTGCCGATTCTTCTCGCGTATTTTCTAACCCGCGACACCGACCGGGTGGACGGCGGAGGAAAGTGACTGGCCGGTGCGGTGGGACAACGCCGCGGCTCTCAATTCTCCATGGCGGGCCCCGCGTCGACCGCCACGCTTTTCCCCGACTCCGCGGCGTGGTTGATGGCTTCCACTGCGGCAAGCGATGCCAGGCCGTCGCGGGCG
>JAPPPS010000069.1 GCA_028817405.1 Gammaproteobacteria bacterium | reverse complement strand
TGTTTGCGCGCATCGCGTCGAACCAACCAAGCGCGGGCGCGGTGTTTTTTCAGTATGCGTTGTGGTTGGGATTGGCGCCGCCGAACAGCGGCGGTCAATTTGAAACCGGGACTTGCAACGGTGGCGCGCTTTGCAGTAAAAGGCGTTGAGCCGCGCGCCGGACATCCGGGCGATGAACGGTTAACGATATCGGGATGGCGATATCGGGATGCGACATCGGGCCGCGACATCGGCAGCACCGTCAACGCCGCGGCAAAATGCAGCCAACCACCACCGTCAACAACGCAACCATGAACGAACTTATCGAGCGGGCGCGGGCGGCTATGCGCGGGGTGGGCGGGGCGTCGCAGGGGCGCGTGGATGAACTGGTGACGGCGGTCGCGTGGGCGTTGTATCAGCCGCATAACGCGCGGCGGTTGGCGGAGTTGGCGGTGTCGAGCACCGGGCTCGGCAACGCCGATGACAAAGTGGCGAAGAACCGGCGCAAAACTTTCGGCGCGCTGCGCGATTTGATGCGCGTGAAAACGGTCGGCGTTATCGAGACCGATGCGGCGCGCGGCGTGGTGAAATACGGCAAGCCGGTCGGCGTGGTGGCCGCGGTGACGCCGTCGACCAATCCGTCTGCGACGCCGGTCAACAAAACCATGTTCGCGCTCAAAGGCGGCAACGCGATTGTCATCGCGCCGTCGCCGGCCGGCTGGGCCGCGACCGAGGCCACGGTCAACCTCATGCGCGAGGCGCTGCAGCGCATCGATGCGCCGCCGGACTTGGTGCAGATTCTGCCGCAGCCGGTGACCCGCGAAGCCACCGCGGAACTGATGCGCCGCGCCGACTTGGTGGTGGCGACCGGCTCGCAGAACAATGTGCGCGCCGCATATTCCAGCGGCACACCGTGCATCGGCGTGGGCGCGGGCAATGTGCCGGTGATTATCGACGCCAGCGCCGACTTGGATGACGCGGCCGCGAAAATTTGCGCGTCCAAAACTTTCGACAACGGCACTTCATGTTCATCGGAAAACGCGCTGATTATTTTGGACGCGGTGTATGACGATGCCATCACCGCGTTGCAACGCGCGGGCGGTTACTTGGTTGGCGCGGAAGACAAGAATCGCATTCGCGACAAGTTATGGGTGGATGGAAAACTGAACCGCGAGTTGGTGGCGACCGATGCAGCGGTGTTCGCGCAGCGAGTCGGAATCGACATCGATGCGCGCGACGGTAACAACGGTGACAGCGACAACAACGGCGGCGACATCGACAGCGCCGGCAAAAGCATCGACAACGCCGCGCGATTTTTTATGGTGGAAGAATCCGCGTTTGACCCGGCGTCACCGTTCGCCGATGAAAAACTGTCGTTAGTGTTGACCGTCTACCGCGCCGCGGATTTCGACCACGCGGTCGAGACCGCGGCCGGCGTGTTAAGCGTGTGCGGGCGCGGGCATTCATGCGGCATTCACACGCAAGACCGTACGCAACCGCCGCGCTTGGCGGAAGCGCTCGATGTAGTGCGCGTGTTGGTTAACCAATCGCACACCTTCGGCAACGGCGGCAGTTTCAACAACGCATTGAACTTTACGCTCAGCATGGGCTGCGGCACTTGGGGCGGCAACAGCATCAGCGAAAACCTGAACTACCGTCACTTCATCAACATCACGCACTTGGTCGAGACCATCGCCGAGGATAAACCGAGCGAAGAGGAATTGTTCGGCGCGTTCTTTGCCAAGTACGGCCGCGGTTAACTTTCAACCGTCATCGTCGAGCGTTGCCGTGCTGACCATCCGCGAACAAATCGATGCGCAAGCGCGGCAACGCGGCGATGCGGCTTTCGTTATCGAGCCGGAGTCGGGGCGCGCGCTGACTTTCGCGCAACTGAAACACGGCGCGGACGCGCTCGGCGTACGCTTCGACCGCCGCGGCATCGCCCGGCAAGATAAAGTCGCGTTCCTCCTCGACAACGGCGCGTGGGCGGTGCAACTGCTGCTCGGCATCATGGCGGCCGGGCGGGTGGCGGTGCCGTTGAACGCGGTCGCGGGGCGCACACAGTTACAGTATGTGCTCGACCATTCGGACGCGGAGTTGGTGTTTGTCGCGCCGCGCTACACGGATAAGTTGAACGAGTTGTTGGCCGGCATCGAGCGCGGCATCGAGGTGGTGGAGACGCCGCCGGACGATGGGCCGCGGTGGGATGATTCGGTTGCCGACAATGATGTTTCGACCGCGGCCGCCGCCGCCGATGTGACCGCGGCCGCCGATGCCGGCGATGATGCAACCGATGCCGGCGCCGATGCCGCGCCGGCCGCATCGCCGCCAACCCAACCGACCGAGAGCGACACCGCGCTCTTACTGTACACCTCCGGCTCCACCGGCCTGCCCAAAGGCGCGTTGTTATCGCACCGCGCCATCGTCAGCGGCGGGCGCAATGTAGTCGCGGGGCATGCGTTAACCGCCGCCGACCGCGCGCTGTGCGTGCTGCCGGTGTATCACATCAACGGCGCGATGGTGACCGTGTGCGCGCCGTTGTGCAGCGGCGGCAGCGTGGTCATGCCGATGCGTTTCAGCGCCGCCGCGTTCTGGCAACTCGTCGCCGCGCATCGTTGCACTTGGAGCAGCGTGGTGCCGACCATCATCAACTACCTGCTCGACCGCGTTGCACAAGGCGAAGAAAAAATGGCGTTCGGCGACGACCCGCGCTTGCAACAATTCCGCTTTGGCCGTTCGGCCTCGGCGCCGCTGCCGGCCGCGGTGCTGCGCGAATGGGAACGCGTGTTCGGCGCGCCGATGATTGAAACTTTGGGCTTGACCGAAACCGCCGGCACCGTGGCGTCCAACCCGCTGCCGCCGGGCGTGCGCAAAGTCGATTCGGTCGGCATCGCTTGCGGCAACGCCATCGCCATTTTGGATTCCGACGGCCGGCAGTTGGCGGCCGGCGCGCGCGGCGAAATCGCCATCCGCGGGCGCAACTTGCTGGATGAATATTATAAAAACGAAGAAGCCACCCGCGCCGCATTCGCCGGCGATTGGTTTCGCAGCGGCGACTTGGGGCATCTCGACGCCGACGGTTATCTGTTCATCACCGGCCGCCTGAAAGAATTGATTATCCGCGGCGGCGAGAACATCGCGCCGCGCGAAATCGACGACGCGTTATACCGGCACCCGGCGGTGCTCGAAGCCGCGGCGGTCGGCGTCGCGCATCCCGACTACGGCCAGGAAGTCGCCGCATGCGTGGCGCTACGCGATGGTTTCAATTGCACCGCGCGCGCGTTGATGGACTTCTGCGCGCAATCGGTCGGCGAAGTCAAAGCGCCGAAAGCGGTCTACTTCCTCGACGAACTGCCGAAGGGGCCGTCGGGAAAAATCTTGCGTTTGAAACTGCCGGAGATTATCGACTCGCTGAATGAATCGTGAGCGTCATAGGTGACCGCAAATCGTTATGGGCGCATCCCGCGACCGTCGCGGGGACGCCGTAGTCCTGTATAAAACTCTTGGCGTAGGATTTCCAGCCGTTTTGGTAGTCCCGGCTGGTGTGGCGGATGTAGAAATCCATCTCATCGGAGTTGAGAACGGCGAGCAACGCGTCCAAGTCGACGCCGGCTTTGGGTTTGACGCAGTAGCCGGAATAAAAAGTGTACTCCGGCGCCGGGCATTTTTGGAAGTTCGGCCGCTTGTTCATGCCGGAGGTGACAAGTTTTTCCCCGAAGGTTTCAAACAAGCCGAACTCGCGGCCGAATGCGTACCATCTGCGGGAGTCAAACTTGCCTTTGTCTCTTTTCAACAACAGCGTTTTATGTTCGGCCATGTACCGGTAGGCCATGGGAAACTGTTCTTTGAAATTATCTTCCGCGAACAACCGGTTGCCGATATACGGAAAGATGATGATGCGCTCTTTGGCGTCCTTGCCGTCTTTCATCAGCGAGGCTTTGAGGATGGGGCGGGTGACCGCGGATTCGATTCGCATTTCCCGCCCGCGCGCATCAAGCGCGACCACCACGCCGGCGTCTTCCGCTTGCTTTTCCATGATGAACACATCATCGGCGAGCGTTTGCAAGCCGACATGAATGCCCGCGATTTCGCCTAACGGCCGGCCGCGCGCGCGGATGCGCTCGATTTCTCGCAAAGTGTTTTCGGATTCAAGCGTCCAGAATCTTTTTGCCGGCAGGTTGGACGCCGACACCATTCCCTTGCTCACGATTCGCTTGCCGTCATAACGGCATAACGCAAACTTCTCCAGTTTGTTGTTTTTATGCAGCACGGTGATGAGCGAATAGGTGGTCGCGCCGTCGAATACTTGGTGCTCGCCGAAATCAATCAAGCGGACGATGCCGTGCTGTTCGCGTATAAACCGGCGCAGCGGTTGCCCGGCCATGGTTTTGGCGTAGGTGTTCGGTGTGATGTAACCGAGTCGGCCGCCGCGCTTCAGCAGGAACATGCCAATCTCAAAAAAAGCGATATACAGGTCGGCCGAACCGCGGTTCGCCAACTTCCAATCGCGTTGCATGCGCTTCCGTCTTGCCTCGCCCAAATGTTGAATGCGCACGTACGGCGGGTTGCCGACCACGCAATCAAAACGCCCCGCATGCGGCGCAAGCGATGCGCGGTCGGTACTGTCCATGCAATGCAAATTCCATTGGATTTTCAGGCGTTTACCCTTGGCGACTAACACGGCGTCGAGTCGCCGCTCGCATTGCGCCAACGCATCGGCGTCGATGTCAAAACCGCTGAGGTTTTCCAGCGCCCTGCGGCAATCCCGCGCCGGTACGGCGTCGCAGATGCGCCCCACCAACCGCGCCAAAAAAGCGCCGTCGCCGCAAGCCGGGTCGCAAATCTTAAGCACCGGCGTATAACCGCAAACGGCACCGTCCAAGATGAGGTCGACAATCCATTCAGGCGTATAAACGATGCCGTATTGTTTGTGTTTTCCTATCATCGTTTTCTCTCAATATATTTTTCATGCTTAATCCCATTTATTTCGCTGTCATATTTAACAAAATCCAGCAAATCAAATGCAATCAACATGAACGCAGATCTTTTTATGTAATATTCTTCGCTGAGTTGCTGTTGTGTAACATAACCGTGGTTGCAAAGTATTTCCCATGTTTTTACGAAAAATTCATGCGGAATTTTTTTATAGTTCGGCCTGCTCTTATTGGTCATGACATACACTTCACGGCCGCGCACATCAACCCGATTGGGCGCGCGGTTAGTTTTTGTGTAGTGCAACTCCCGCTCACCAAGCCTGGTCAGTATCAGCGGAAAAATGTCTCTTTCGAAGTCGGTATCGTTCATCGCCGTCATGCCGCCGGCGCCGCGACTTTTATTGAGTCGGCGGCTTGGTTGTATGATTCGATTTCGTTGAAGTTCAGGTAGCGGTAGATGTCGGCGGCCATGGTGTTCAGGTCGCCGGCTTCGGCCAGGTATTCTTTGACGCTCGGCAGGCGGCCCAACACGCCGGCGACGGCGGCGAGTTCGGAGGAGGCGAGATAAACGTTCGCGTCTTTGCCCAAGCGGTTGGGGAAGTTGCGGGTGGAGGTGGAGATTACCGATGCGCCGTCGGCGACGCGCGCTTGGTTGCCCATGCACAGCGAGCAGCCGGGCGGTTCGGTGCGCGCGCCGGCGCGGGCGAACACGGCGTAGTGGCCCTCTTCCATGAGTTGCGCTTGGTCCATGCGAGTCGGCGGCACAATCCACATGCGGGTTGGAATTACCTGTCCCATTTTGTCGAGCAGGCGGCTGGTGGCGCGGAAGTGGCCGATGTTGGTCATGCACGAGCCGATGAACACTTCGTCGATGTTGTCGCCGGCGACTTCCGACAACAAGCGCGCGTCGTCCGGGTCGTTGGGCGCGCACAAAATCGGTTCGGTAATTTTGTTCAAGTCGATGTCGATGACTTCAAAATACTCGGCGTCTTCATCGGCGCGCATGAGTTGCGGGTCGTCCAGCCACGATTGCATCGCGTCGATGCGGCGGTTGATGGAGCGCGCGTCGCCGTAGTGTTCGCTCAGCATCCATTTCAGCATGACGATGTTGGAGGTGATGTATTCGATAATCGGCTCCTTGTTTAATTTAATCGTGCAGCCGGAGGCGGAGCGCTCGGCGGACGCGTCGGCGAACTCAAACGCTTGTTCGACTTTCAAGTTCGGCAAGCCTTCGATTTCCAGCACCCGCCCGGAGAAAACATTCTTCTTGCCTTTCTTTTCCACCGTGAGAAGGCCGCGTTGAATCGCCGCGTACGGCAGCGCATGCACCAAGTCGCGCAGCGTGATGCCGGGCTGCAACTCGCCGCTGAAACGCACCAGCACCGACTCCGGCATGTCCAGCGGCATGACGCCGGTGGCGGCGGCGAACGCCACCAAGCCGGAGCCGGCCGGGAACGAGATGCCGATGGGGAATCGGGTGTGCGAATCGCCGCCGGTGCCGACCGTGTCCGGCAGCAGCATGCGGTTGAGCCACGAATGAATGATACCGTCGCCGGGCCGCAGCGAGACGCCGGCGCGGTCCATCATAAAGTCCGGCAGCGAGTGTTGGGTTTCGATGTCGACCGGTTTGGGATACGCCGAGGTGTGGCAGAACGATTGCATCACCAAGTCGGCTTGGAAGCCGAGGCAGGCGAGGTCTTTCAACTCGTCGCGGGTCATCGGGCCGGTGGTGTCCTGCGAGCCGACCGTGCTCATCTTCATCTCGCAATACTGGCCGGGCCGCACCCCCGGCAGGCCGCAGGCTTTGCCGACCATTTTCTGCGCCAGCGTATAACCCTTGTTGCTTTTCGCCGGCGGCGACGGTTGACGGAACAGCGCCGGCTCGGCGACCGCCGGCAAACCCAACGATTCGCGCGCGCGCGCGGTCAAGCCGCGGCCGATGATGAGATTGATGCGGCCGCCGGCGCGCACTTCGTCCAGCAACACATCGGTTTTCAATTCAAACTTGCCGAGTAATTCACCGGCGCCGGCACCGGCACCGTCGCCGGCACCGTCGCCGGCATCGCCGCCGTCGCCGTCTTCAACATGCCGGCGCAACTCGCCTTGATACGGAAACAAGTCGATGACATCGCCCATTTTGATTTTGCTGACATCGGTCTCGACCGGCAGCGCGCCGGAATCTTCCAGCGTGTTGAAGAAAATCGGCGCGATTTGACCGCCGATGCAGTAGCCGCCGGCGCGTTTGTTGGGGATGCCGGGAATGTCGTGGCCGGTGTGCCACAGCACCGAGTTGGCGGCCGACTTGCGCGACGAGCCGGTGCCGACCACATCGCCGACGAACGCGACCGGGAAACCGTTGTCCTTCAACTTCGCCAACACTTCCAGCGGATTGGAAGGCAAACCCTTGCGCGGATTTTTCAGCATCGCCTGCGCGTGCAGCGGAATGTCCGGGCGCGACCACGCGTCCACGGCCGGCGACAAGTCATCGGTGTTGGTCTCGCCGGGCACCACGAACGCGGTCAGCGTGATGCGCTCGGCAACGGCCGGCGCATCGGTGAACCATGCCGCGTCGGCCCATGATTGCAGCACTTGTTTGGCGTGCGCGTTGCCGGCTTTGGCTTTCTCTTCGACATCGTAGAACGCGTCGAACATCAGCAGCGTGTGCGACAGCGCGCGCGCCGCTTCGTCGGCCACTTGCGCATCGTCCAAGCATTCAATCAGCGGCGCGATGTTGTAGCCGCCGTGCATCATGCCCAACAAATCCACCGCGCGTTCACGGTCGATAAGCGGCGACTCGGCCTCGCCGCGCACGACGGCGGCCAGGAACGCGGCTTTGATATACGCCGCTTGGTCAACGCCGGCCGGGACGCGGTTGGCGATTAACTCCAGCAGCAATTGTTCGCGGCCATCCATCGACTGTGGCGACTGCGGCGGCGCTTTCAACAACTCGACCAACGCCGCGGTTTGCTCCGCGTCCAACGGCTTGGGGACGATGCCGAGCGCGGCGCGTTCGGCGACATGTTTCTCGTAGGATTCCAGCACGGTATTTCTCCGATTGAAGTGAATGGTTGCGGCGATGGCGGCGGCGCGAATTACGAATGGCGGGTTAACGCGTCAGCGGTTGATGGCTTTCCACGCGCCCGGCAGCGCGACCACCGCCAACGCGATTTTCAGCGCATCGCCGGGCAGGAACGGATACAGCCCTAACGCCAAAACCGGTTTGTCCCAGCCGACCACGGTGCCGAGCCAGGCCAGGCCGCAGGCGTAAATCAGTAAATTGCCGGCGAGCATGGCGGCGAAGGTGGTGGAGGCGCGGCGGTCCCAGCCGCGCTCGGCGAGGAAGCCGCAAGCGGCGGCCGCGGCGACGAAGCCGAGCAGGTAGCCGCCGGTGGGCCCTAACATGTACGCCAGGCCCGCGCCCTTGCCCGGGGCGCCGGCGAACACCGGCAGGCCGGCCGCGCCCTCGGCGAGATACAGCAGCACCGTCAGCGCGCCGAGTTTGCAGCCGAACGCCATGCCGAGCGCCAGCACCACGAAGGTCTGCATGGTCAGCGGCACCGGGTAGAACGGGATTTGCACCTTGGCGGCCAACGCCAGCAGCGCCGAGCCGGCCGCGGCCAACGCGAGTTGGCGCAATGGATGCAATTGACCGTGGGCGCGGCCGCGCCACAGCACGGTCGCGAGAGTGGGAAACGGCGCGACAAGCGTCGCGGCGGTGGGCGTGTTCATGGGGAAGCGGTGAGGTGGTTGCGGGAGTGGAAAGTGGAGTCGAGAATTTCGAGAATTGCAGTCGAAAATTGCGCGCAGCAGCGTAATGGTTGGAGCGATTTTGCGCCAATTCTGCGCCGATTTTACCCCGCCGGCGGCCGCGCCGCCAACCCGCCGAGCGCCAGCAGCGCCGCGCCCAACGCCAACGCCGGCCAGTCGCCGCGCGCGATGTACGGCGTGATGCCGGCGCGCGGCGCGACCGCAGCCGCGACCGCCGCGACGGTGAATTGCGGCGCGATGGCGACGATGCCGCCGCGTTCGTCGATGACCGACGATAAGCCGTTGTTGGACGCGCGCAGCAGCGGGCGGCCGCTTTCCAGCGCGCGAAACCGCGCCATCTGCAGGCGCTGGTGCGGCGCCAGCGAATCGCCGAACCAGACATCTTCGCTCAAATTAACCAGCAACCCGGCGGCCGGCACCTGCGCGCGCCACTCGGCCGGGAACGCGTCCTCGTAGCAGAGCGACGCCGCCAACCTGACCCCGGCCGCGCGCAGCGGCGGCTGGCCTTGCGGCCAAGCGGTGAAGTTCGCCATCGGGATGTCGAGTTGGCGCACCACCGGGCCGAACAGCCATTCGACCGGCAGGAACTCGCCGAACGGGACGAGGTGCTGCTTGTGGTAGAGCGCGGCCGGGGCGTCGATGTCGGGGGTGACGGTGGCGGTTGAGTCGCGGCCCTGGTCGCCGGCGGTTGAATCGTCACGGTCGCCGGTGGTCGCCGTGGTCTCCGCGGTCGCCGTGGCGATGCTGTTGAAATATTGCCAGCCACCGTCAGCGCGCCGGCGGGTCAGCACGCCGAAGATGAAATCGGCCGGGTGCTCGCGCAGGCGACGGTGAAAGTCCGCGGGCAGTCGGTCGAGATAATCCGGCGCCGCGGCCTCGGGCCACAGCACCAAATCGGCGTCGCGGTGGCGGTCGCTGGCGTCGAGGTAGTCGCCGATGATGCGCGCGGCGCGGGCCGCGTCCCACTTCGCCGCCAGCGGCACATTGTTTTGGATGATTGCCACCTTGACCGGCGCGCCGTCGCGCCGGGTCCATTCCACGCCGCCGAGTTGCCCGCCGCCGAACCACAACACGGCGGCGAGCGCGGCCGCGGCTGCGCCCCTCCAACCGCGGCCGGTCGCCAACACCGTCAGCGCGCCGGCCGTCACCAGCGCCGCCAAACTGACCGCGTAGACGCCGCCGAGCGGGGCCCAGCCGGCCAGCGGGGTGTCGAGGAAGGCGTAGCCGGCGGTCAGCCACGGGAAGCCGGTGAACAACCAGCCGCGCAGCCATTCCGCCGCCAGCCACGCGCCCGGCATCACCAAAGCGGCGCGGGCGACGGCGCGAACTGCGCCGGGCCGGCCGCCGCCGCCGTCGCCGTCAGTCCGGCCGCCGATGATTCCTTGCGCGAATCCCGCGGCCGCGGGGAACAACGCCAGCGCCGCCACCAACAACAAAATGCACAACCCCGCCAGCGCCGCCGGCATGCCGCCGAAGGTGTGGATGCTGATGTAAGTCCACGACGCGCCGACGCCGAACAGGCCGAGGCCGTATAAAAAACCGTAGCGGGCCGCGGCCGCGCGGCCGGCGGTCAGCCATAAACTGAACAGCACGGCGAGGCTCAGCAAGCCCACGGGCCACCAGTTGAGCGGCGCGAACGCGGCCGGCGCGGCCGCGCCGGCCAGAAACGCGAGGGCGTTTTTCATGGTGGCGACGGTTGGCGATGGTCGAAAATCGCGGCGGAAGAATTACCGGGCCGGGGCCGGCGTCGATTCCATGGCCGGCGCGGCCGCCGAATTCTCGACCGGCGATTCCGCGGTCGCCGAATTCCCCGCCGCCGCCGATTCCGCATCCAGCGCGATGCCAAACTCGGCGAGAATTTCGCGCTCCAACGCTCCCATTTCCTGCGCCGCGGCCGCCTCATTGTGGTCGAAACCGCACAGGTGCAGCATGCCGTGCGCGGTCAAATGCGCCCAATGGTGCAGCGGCGGAATTCCCCGGCGCGCCGCTTCCGCCGCCAGCACCGGCGCGCAAATCACCACATCGCCGAGGATGTCGAGCGGCACCGCCGCGCCCTCGCCGTCGAACGCAAACGCCAACACATCGGTGGCCCCGTCCCGGCCGCGGTAGCGGCGGTTCAAGTCGCTCATCTCGGCGCGGCCGACCACGCGGATGGTCACTTCGCCGGCTGTGGTTTTGCCGCCGCGCGCCGCGGAGGTTGCCAGCGCGGCCGCGGCCCAGGACTCAAACTGGTCACGCGACGGTACATCCGCCTCCGCGCACGCGATTTGCACTTGCAAGCGCATCAAGATTCGCCGGCCGCGCCGCCCGGCGATTCGTCGTACGCCTCGACGATGCGCTGCACCAGCGGATGGCGCACCACATCCTCCGGCAAAAACCGCGTGAAACTGATGCCGTCGATGCCGCCGAGCACGCGCTCGGCGTGTTTCAAGCCGGACAACGAGCCGCGCGGCAAATCGACTTGGGTGATGTCGCCAGTGACAATCGCGCGCGAGCCGAAGCCGATGCGGGTGAGGAACATTTTCATCTGCTCCACGGTCGCGTTCTGCGCTTCGTCGAGAATCACGAACGATTCGTTCAGCGTGCGCCCGCGCATATACGCCAGCGGCGCGAGTTCGATGGTGCGGCGGGCGATGAGTTTGCCGACGCGGTCGAAGCCGAGCATTTCATACAGCGCGTCGAACAGCGGGCGCAGATACGGGTCGATTTTCTCGCCGATGTCGCCGGGCAAAAAGCCGAGTTTCTCGCCGGCCTCGACCGCCGGCCGCACCAGCACCATGCGCCCGACGCGGTCTTCGGCCAGCGCCTGCACCGCGCACGCCACCGCCAAGTAAGTTTTGCCGGTGCCGGCCGGGCCGATGGCGAAGTTGATGTCGTGCGCGGCGATGCGGCGCAAGTAATCGCGCTGGCGCGGGTTCTGGCCGCGCACTAAATGCTTGCGGAGTTTGACGACAATCTCGGCGGGTTCGGCCGCGGCGGGGGCGGGGTTGGCGGCCGCGGATTCGGTGGACTCGGCCGTGGCCGCGGCGACCGTCGACTCGGTGTTTTTATCAACCGCGGCGTTGGCGTTGCCACCGTCGCCGGCCGTTTTGGCATCACCGTCGCTGGCCGCGGCCCCGGAATTGACCCGCGCCAATTCCAAATGCACATCGTTGCCGGTCAGCGGCCCGGTTTTGCGCGAGGTCATTTCAAACAAGTTGCGGATGACGGATTCGGCGCGCGAGATGCGCGCGCCCGGCCCGGTGACGCGAAAGGCGTTGTGACGCTGCGCGATTTTGACTTGCAGGCGGGTTTCGATTTGCCGCAGATGCGCATCCAATTCGCCGCACACTTGCGACAACCGCTCGCCCGCGGCCGGCGGCAACTGGAAGACGATGGATTCGTTCAAGGCGACGGCCGCGACTGTTGACGGTGATGACCATGCCGGCGACCGCGACCGCGACCGTGACGCAAACTTGCACGCGCGCTAAGCAACGCGGCGCTCCATCGACGGCGCCGGTGTTGATGGCGCGACCACGCCGCGCAACGAATTCGGCAGCGCTTCGGTGATGGTGACGGTGACGAACTCGCCGACCATGGATGGCGCGCCGTCGAAGTTAACCACGCGGTTGTTCTCGGTGCGCCCGGCGAATTGCCGCGGGTCTTTGCGCGACCGTCCTTCGACCAATACGGTCTCAAGTTTGCCGACCATGTTGGCGCTGATGTCCGCGGCCATGGCGTTGATGCGTTGTTGCAATTCTTGCAAGCGTTGCTTCTTGACGGTGAGCGGAATGTCGTCCGCCAACTGCGCGGCCGGAGTGCCGGGCCGCGCGCTGTAAATGAAACTGAATGACTGGTCATAACCGACCGTTTCAATCAGTCGCATGGTGGCCGCGAAGTCGGCATCGGTCTCGCCGGGGAAGCCGATGATGAAGTCCGAAGACAACGCAATGTCCGGACGGTGCGCGCGAATTTTGTCGACCCAGCGCAGGTAATCGCGCGCGGTGTAATGGCGTTTCATCAAACGCAAGATGCGGTCGGAGCCGCTTTGCACCGGCAAGTGCAAGTGCCCCGCCAGCGCCGGAATTTCGCCGAACGCGCGCGCCAAGTTGTCGGTGAAGTCGAGCGGATGCGAGGTGGTGTATCGGATGCGGCCGATGCCGTCGATGGCCGCGACATAGTGCAGCAGTTCGGCCATGTCGACCGTGCGGCCGTCGTGACGCGCGCCGCGGTAAGCGTTGACATTTTGCCCGAGCAAATTCACTTCGCGCACGCCCTGCGCCGCGAGGTCATGGACTTCGGTGATGACATCGTCGAAGCGGCGACTGAACTCGGTGCCGCGCGTATACGGCACCACGCAGAACGAACAGTATTTGCTGCAGCCCTCCATAATCGACACGAACGCTTTCACGCCGTCAGCGCGCGGCGGCGGCAAGCAGTCGAATTTTTCTATTTCCGGGAAAGTGATGTCGACGGTGTGGATGGGTTTTGCGGCGCGGTTGGCGTTGCGGTTACTGTCACCGTCGCGATTACCGTTACCGTTACCGTTACCGTCACCGTCATGGTTACCGTCGCGGTTATCGTCACGGTTACCGTCACCGTCGCGATTGCCATTACCGTCACCGTCATGATTCCCGGCGCGTTTCTGCAACACTTGGTCGAGCAACGCCGGCAAACGGTGCAGAGTTTGCGGGCCGAATACCAGGTCCACGAACGGCGCGCGCTTCATAATCAACTCGCCTTCTTGGCTGGCGACGCAGCCGCCGACGCCGATAATCAAGTGCGGCTTGCGCGCCTTGATTTGCCGCCACTGCCCGAGTTGCGAGAACACTTTCTCCTGCGCCTTCTCGCGCACCGAGCAAGTGTTCAGCAGCGCCACATCCGCGGCCTCCGCCGCATCGACCGCCCGGCAACCATGACTGGCGCGCAACAAATCGGCCATGCGCGATGAATCATATTCATTCATCTGACAGCCGAAAGTTTTAATGTAAAGTTTCTGCGACACGATTTTGCGGTGAGACGGATTGACGGTGCCGACCGGCGCACAACGGTCCACGAACGGCGACAAATTCCGCCGCAGTATAACACGCGCCGCGGCCGCGGCAGCGACATTGCGCCGCCGCATCGTATTAAACTACGCGCATGAAACGCGAGTATCCGGTTTTGGCGCGGGAGGGGCGGGTGCATCTGGTGGCGGCCGTGGCGGTGGGGGCGGGCGCGACTTGGGTGGGCGGGTATTGGTCGCTCATCGTGTGGGCGTTGGTGGCGCTGGTGTTCAATTTTTTCCGCGACCCGAGGCGGCGGATTGACGCGCGTGCCGGGGCCGTGGTGAGCCCGGCCAGCGGCCAAATCGTGGGCGTGGCGGAGGCCGATAATCCGTATTTGGACGGCGCCAAGTCGCTCAAGGTCAGCATCTTCATGAACATATTTTCGGTGCATTCCAATTTAATCCCCATCGGCGGCACCGTGGAGCGCTGCCGCCATTATCCGGGCAAGTTTTTCAACGCCGCGCTGGACAAATCCTCGGCGCACAACGAGCGCAACGCGGTTTGGATTCGCAGCGCTGCCGGCGAGACCGTGGTGTGCGTGCAAATCGCCGGCTTGATTGCGCGGCGCATTGTGTCGTCGGTCCAGGCCGGCGACGCGGTGGCGACCGGCCAGCGTTACGGCTTCATCCGCTTCGGCTCGCGCGTGGATTTGTATCTGCCGACGCACGCCCGGCTGGTGGTAAAGTTGGGGCAATGGGTCGACTCGGGCAATGATGTGATTGGATTTTGCCGGCCGCCGACCGATGCCGCTGCCACCGTCGCCACTGACACCGTCGACGCCACCGACACCGTCGCCACCGTCGACACCGTCGACACCGTCGCTACCGTCGCCGCCGCGCATTGAGGAACCAACCATGAACGACAAACGCGCAACCGGCCGCAAGGGCATTTATTTCCTGCCCAGTTTGTTCACCACCGCGGGCCTGTTCTTCGGTTTTTACGCCATCATCCAGGCCACCCTCGGCCAGTTCGAGAAGGCCGCCATCGCGCTGCTGATTGCGATGATTATGGACGGCCTCGACGGCCGCGTTGCCAGGTGGACCAACACCGCCTCGGACTTCGGCAAGGAATACGACAGCCTCGTCGATGTCATCGCGTTCGGCTTGGCGCCGGCGCTGGTGATGTATTTCTGGTCGTTGCAGGTCATCGGCAAAGCCGGCTGGTTGGTCGTGTTTTTATACGCCGCGGCCACCGCGCTGCGCCTCGCGCGATTCAACACTTTGGTCATCAAAGACAAACGCTACTTCTACGGCATCCCGTGCCCGGCCGCGGCCGCGTTCGTGGTGTTTTGGGTGTGGAACTTCAACGAATCCGGCATCGACGGGCCGACCATGCCGTGGTTCAGCGCCGCGGCCACGCTCATCCTGGCGGTGCTGATGGTCAGCAATTTGAAGTTCCGCAGTTTCAAAGATTTCGACCTCATCAACCGCATTCCGTTCGCCATTTTGGTCGCGTTTGCGGTGGTGTTCGCGCTGATTTTCTTCGACCCGCCGCGGGTGCTGTTCCTGCTGGCGTTCGGCTATGCGGCGTCCGGCCCGGTCGGCTGGCTGCTGCGGTGGCAGCGCGGGGCCGGCGAGAGCCCGGCGTTTTTGCCGGACAGCGACGAGGAGGAAAATGGCAACGGTGGCGGTGACGGTGGCGGCGGTGGTGGTGGCGGTGGCGACGGTGGCAGCGGCGGTGGCCGGCCCGGCGGCGCGCCGTGATGCGCCTGAAATGTCGGCGAAAATGTCGGTGAAAACCCGGCGAAATAAATCCCAAAAACCCCTTGCATCGCGCCAAAAAGTGGAGTAGGGTGGCGAAATGTTGATTGAAACAGTCCATCACCGGGCGAATCGCCGGGCGGATTCGGTCCCGGATTCGGCCCATTCGGTTCGCCCAACCCCGACCGGCGCCGCCCGCGCCGGTGTTTTGGTGTCCGCCCCCGCGGCCGCTTCCGCGCTTTCCCCGCTTCCGCTTCCGCTGCTGAATCTACTGCGCGTTCGCGCGCATTAGTCCCCCTCCCCACGACCGTATTCGACCGCGCCCCCGCTGTGGCCGGCGCGGAATGCCGCGCATGCCGTTCGCGCGGCCTCAGCCACTCTCACCGAGATTGAACCATGCAAACCATGAAAGAGCGTCTGCTCATCTTCGACACCACGCTGCGCGACGGCGAACAGAGCCCCGGCGCGTCCATGACCTTCGATGAAAAACTCCGCGTCGCGCGGCAACTGGAAAACCTGCGCGTGGATGTCATCGAAGCCGGGTTTCCGGCCGCCAGCCCCGGCGACTTCGAGGCCGTGCACGCCATCGCCAAGAGCGTCACCCGCAGCGTGGTGTGCGGCCTGGCGCGCGCCAACCCGCGCGATGTCGAGCGCGCCGGCGCGGCGTTGGAGCCGGCCGCCCACTCGCGCATTCACACCTTCATCGCCACTTCCCCGATTCACATGCGCGAGAAACTGCGCATGTCGCCGCACCAAGTGGTCGAGCGCGCGGTGGCGGCGGTGCAGCAAGCGCGCGGCTACACCGACGATGTCGAGTTCTCGCCGGAAGACGCCGGGCGCTCCGACCTCGACTTCCTGTGCCGCATCATCGAGGCCGCCATCGACGCCGGGGCCGGCACCGTGAACATCCCCGACACCGTCGGCTACAACGTCCCGGAACAGTTCGGCGAACTCATCGGCGAATTGCGCGCGCGCATTCCCAACGCCGGCGACGCGGTGTTCTCCGCGCACTGCCACAACGACCTCGGCCTGGCGGTGGCGAATTCATTGGCCGCGGTCATGGCCGGGGCGCGCCAAGTCGAGTGCACCATCAACGGTTTGGGCGAGCGCGCCGGCAACGCCTCCTTGGAGGAAATCGTGATGGCGGTGCGCACGCGCCGCGATGTGTTCGACTGCGACACCCGCATCGACGCCACGCAAATCGTGCCGACCAGCCGCTTGGTGTCCGGCATCACCGGCTTTCCGGTGCAGCCGAACAAGGCGATTGTCGGCGCCAACGCGTTCGCCCACGAGGCCGGCATTCACCAGGACGGCGTCATCAAAGCGCGCGAGACTTACGAGATTATGCGCGCCGAGGATGTCGGCTGGGCCGCCAACCGCATCGTGCTCGGCAAGCACTCCGGGCGCGCCGCATTCACCGAGCGGCTGAAATTTCTCGGCTTCGAGTTTGCGTCCGACGAGGAACTGGACCGCGCGTTCGCCCGGTTCAAAGAACTCGCCGACAACAAGCACGAGATTTTCGACGACGACTTGCAGTCGCTGGTCAGCGATGCGGCCAGCGCGGCCGCGGCGTCGCGGTTCGCGCTGAAAAACTTGGAGACCGCATCGCAACTCGGCCAGCCGGCCGCGGCCACGGTGACGGTGGAAGTCGACGGCGGCGAGGTGACCGCGCGCGGCCAGGGCAACGGCGCGGTCGACGCCACCTTCCGCGCCATCGAGTCCATCGCCGAGTCCGGGAGTTTCCTGCAACTGTACTCGGTCAGCAGCATCACCGGCGGCTCGGACGCGCAAGGCGAAGTCGGGGTGCGGCTGGAGCGCGACGGGCGCATCGTCAACGGCCACGGCGCCGACCTCGACATCGTCATCGCCTCGGCCAAGGCGTACATCAACGCGCTCAACAAACTGTACGACAGCGAGATGCCGGTGCATCCGCAGTTGGCGCAGGCGGTGTGACGGTGGTGCGACGGTGACGGTGACGGTGGCGCGACGGTGACGGTGACGGTGGCGCGGTGGTGACGGTGGCGCGACGGTGACGGTGGCGCGACGGTGACGGTGACGGTGACGGCGACGGTGAGACGGTGACGGTGACTCGACGGGGAAATCGCCGGCGCGCACCATGCGCGGGCGGCGCGGTTAGCGACCGGCGACGGTTTATGCCTCGCGCCGTCCTTCGATGAACACGAACGGCGGCCGCTGCAGCAGCGGCCGCCAGTGTTCTTCACCGTCCGCATCGCGCGCGGCCGGGTGCAACTGCGGCGCGCGCCATTGAATTCCCGTCAAGCCCGCGCGTTGCAAACAGCGCTCGACCGTGGCCCGCTCCAAGTGGTAGTTGACGATGTCGATGCGCTCGCCGTCCGGCAGCGTCAAAGTCCACACAAGCGCCGCGCCTTCTTTGAGTTTGCCGGCCGGTTTGCCCGCCGTTAATTGGTCGCGCGCGCGTTTGACGAAACCGTATCGCTTGCCCATGTCGAAATTGCTCGGCGGGTCATTCGGGTCGGTGTTGAGCGCGATAAATCTTGCGCCGGGTTTTAGCGCGCGCGCCAACGCCTCGCACATGGCCGACAACTCCCCGGCGTTCTGCGCGTAGTTAAACAGCCACGACGCGATGCCGAGGTCGTAGCGACTTTCATCGCGCAAGTCGCGCACATCGCCGATGCGGTATTCGATGCCGGCCGGCGCTTGCGACTCGGCCTCGCGCGCCAGTTCAATCATGCCGCCGGACGCATCCACGCCGGTCACGCGCGCGCCGGCCGCGGCCAACAAACGCGCGTAGTGACCGTCGCCGCAAGCCAGGTCGATGACATTCAAGCCGCGCACTTCGCCGGCTAACTTAAGTAGCGTGTATTTCTCGACAAACTCGCGCCACGGTTGCAGTTTCGAAGCGCGGTATTGGCCGGCGATTTGGTCGTAGTCGGTCATGATTTTTGCCGCGCGATTTGACTGCTCCATGCATACACCGCGAACGCGATGCCAAAACTGATGAACCACGCGTAGTGGTAGAGGCGGGTCCAAAACTCCGCGACCTCCAGCGCGCCGGTGACGCCGAGGAAGCCCGGCACGCACGGCGCGATGCCGGCGCATAACGCGATGATGCCGCGCGGATTGAAACCGCGGTGGTATTGGTAGACGCCGTCGGCGCGGTATAAATCGCGCAGGTGAAGTTGCGCGCGGCGCAGGTAGTAGTAATCGCAAATCATCACGCCGCCGATGCCGCCGAGCAGCGCCGAATACGCGACCAACCAAGTGAAGATGTAACCGGTCGGGTCGGCGATGAGTTTCCACGGTTGAATGGCGATGCCGATGAGGCCGGTGATGAGCGCGCCGGCGCGGAATGAAATGCGCTTCGGCAAGACATTGGCGAAGTCGTTGGCCGGGCCCACCGTGTTGGCCGCGAGGTTGGTCGCCAGCGTGGCGATGATGAGCGCGCTCAAGCCCAGCAACTGCGCGGCCGGATGCGCAAAGCGCGCGACCAACTCGACCGGGTCCCACACCGCTTCGCCGAAGATGATGATGGTCGCGGAAGTGACCAACACCCCGACCAATGAATACGCCACCATCGCCAGCGGCAAGCCGAACGCTTGGCCGGTGATTTGCGCGCGTTGGTTGCGCGCGTACCGGGTGAAGTCCGGAATGTTCAGCGCCAGCGTCGCCCACAAACCGACATTCGCGGTCAACGCCGGAAAGAAGAACGCGCGAAACGCTTCAGCGTCTTCAAACCGCGACGGTTGCGTTAGCATCGGACCAAAACCGTCGGCGCGAAAGTACGCCCACGCCAACAACGCCAGCGCCAGAAATATCAACAGCGGCGCTTTGATGTTGAACAGATGCCGCACCGATTCGATGCCGCGCCAGGCGATGCCGATGTTGAGCGCCCAGAACGCGATGAAGCACGCGCCTTGCGCGATGTTGAAATCCAGCCCCGGCAAGTCCGGCAACGCCAGCCAAGACGGAAACTGCAGCGCGAGAATTTTATACAGCGCCCAGCCGCCAATCCAGCACTGAATGCCGAACCAACCGCAGGCGACAAACGCGCGCAGCAGCGCCGGCAGGTTGGCGCCGCGCATGCCGAACGAAGCGCGGCACAACACCGGATACGGAATGCCGTACTTGGTGCCGGCATGCGCATTCAGCAGCATCGGAATCAGGACAATTAAATTGCCGAGCGCAATCGTGCCGATGGCTTGCCACCAGTTCATGCCGCCGCTAATCAGCGACGAGGCGAGGATGTAGACCGGCACGCACGCGGCTAATGCGACCCACAGTGAGAACATATCCAGCGCGCCCCACTTGCGCGCCGACGGCGGCACCGGCGCAAGGTCGGGGTTGAAGTCGCGTTGCCCGGCGCAGTCGCGGCTGACTTGCGCGGCTTGTTCGTCGGTGATTTGAGCGTTGAGGAGAGCGTGTGACATGGCGATGAGGGGGTTGGGGGTTGGGGGGTTCGCGCGGCGTTGCGGCGGGGTTTCCGGCGGGGGGTCCGGCGGAGGTTGCGGCGGGGGGACCGGCGATGATGGGGCGATAATGCAGCATTCGGCGGCGGCGCGCAAGTGCTACAATCCGCGCATTCCACCCTTTCCCCATGGCGCGGCGCGCGCGGCTATGCCCCTTTCACTCGATTCCCGAAAACGCGACATCCTCGCCACCATGGGCGTGGAGGTGTGGGGGTTGCGCGGCGACGGTGGAGTTGATGCGGGTGTTGCCGGCGAGGATGTTGCCGGTGATTCTGTCGCGACCGAGGTGAACGCCGCGGCTGACGGTGAAGCGGCCGCTGTCGTCGCGGCCGCGGAGATGCCCGCGCCGGCCACCGTAAAAGGAACCGTCGAGTCGGCCGCCGCGGCCGCGGACCCGCCGTCGACCGTTTCCGCGGATACCGTCGCGGCCGCCGAGTCGACCGCCGAAACCGCGGCCGCCGAATCGACCACCGCCGGCGAATCGACCACCGTCGCCGCCGACAGTCTGGCCCGCGTCGCCGCCGAAGTCGCCGCCTGCGAACAGTGCGAATTGCACCGCGCGCGCAACAACACCGTGCCGGGCGGCGGCAATCCGCGCGCCGACTGGTTGTTCGTCGGCGAAGCGCCGGGCCGCGACGAAGACGCGCAGGGCGAACCGTTCGTCGGCCGCGCCGGCAAGTTGTTGGACATGATGATTGCCGCGCTCGGCATGAAACGCGACACGGTGTTCGTCGCCAATGTGTTGAAGTGCCGGCCGCCGGACAACCGCGACCCGCTGCCCGGCGAAATCGAAATGTGCGAAGCGTACTTGCACCGTCAGTTGGCGTTGATTCAACCGAAAGTCATCGTCGCGCTCGGCCGCGTCAGCGCGCAGGCGTTATTAAAAACCGGCGACGCGCTCGGCACGCTGCGCGGCGCCGCGCACCGCTACGGCCCCGCCGGCATCCCGCTGGTGGTCACCTACCACCCCGCCTACCTGCTGCGCAGCCCGGAACAAAAATCCAAAGCGTGGGATGACTTGTGGCTGGCGAAAGGAATCGCCGAGGCGGAAGCCGGCGGCGCTGCGCTCGATGTGTCGTGACTCCAACCGCCACTTCAACCAAGGGCATCCCCATGAAAAACCGCGACGCATGCATTAACGACTTGAACCTCAAGAACTGGAAAGAATACGGCGATATTCTGACCGACAGTTTGTGGTTCATTGGCGGCCGCGACAACTCCGGCGCGCACAACAACGCCTATCACGGAAACTTTATTCCGCAAATCCCCAACCAGTTCATGCAGCGATTCACCAAGAAAGGCGATGTGGTGTTGGACCCGTTCTTGGGCAGCGGCACGACGTTGATTGAATCCAAAAAGTTGGGCCGGCACGGCATCGGCATCGAACTGCTGCCGGAAGTCGCGCGCATCGCCGAGCAAAACATCGGGCAGGAATCGATGCACCCGGAAAAAGTCGTATCCAAAGTCATCGTCGCCGACAACACCAGCAAACGCGCGCGCGAGAAAGTCGAGCGTTGCTTGAATCAAATCGGCGCCGACAAACTGCACATGATTATTCTGCACCCGCCGTACCATGACATCATCAAGTTCAGCGACCGCCGGGAGGATTTATGCAACGCCGAGAGCGTCGAAGAATTCACCGCGCGCTTCGGCGATGTGGTAGCCAACTTTTCCGGCCTGCTGGAAAAGAACCGTTACTTGGCGGTGGTCATCGGCGACAAATACACCAACAGCGCCTGGGTGCCGCTGGGTTTTTATCTCATGCAAGAGACGCTGAACCGCGACAAGGGTTTGACGCTGAAGAGCATCCTCATCAAAAACATGACAAACAACCGCGCCAAGTTGAACCAAGAAAATCTCTGGCGCTACCGCGCCCTGCTCGGCGGGTTTTATATTTTCAAGCACGAATATATTCTGGTGTTTAAGAAAACATCATGACCGCGCGGTTGGTGTTTTGTTGGTTTTTGCCAAGTCAATTAAAGGCGCCGAATCCCGGGTCAATACTTGCAACGACAACGAAAAACTGGCGCTCCCTAGGGGAATCGAACCCCTGTTTCCGGCGTGAGAGGCCAGCGTCCTGACCGCTAGACGAAGGGAGCGTTTTGAGCCGCGCGATGATAACACGGCGCGCCACGGCAACGGCCGCCGCATCGCCGCGTCAGCCGGTCTGGTATATCGCCGGTTTGTATGCGGGCGGGGGAATCGGTTTGTTGCCGTCTTTCGCCGCGCGCAGCCAGGCCGCTTTGGCGATGAGCGCTTGCTCCAGCGCCTGGCCGGGCGTCTCGCCGAACGAAGCGCAGTTTTTCAGGTCCGGAATGTCGGCGATATAGCCTTGGTCTTCCTCGCTGTAAAAAATGTTGACATGGTAGTCTCGCATGGCTATTCCTCCATTTGCGGTTCATCGCGCCGCGCAAATGTTATCATACCGGAATACGCCGTACGCGGCTGTTTTAGAATACGGAAGTTTGTTGTGACTCGACTCTACCGCCCTGAGGAACTCCCCGCCGGTCTCGCTTTTGAGCGCGGCTGGATTAGCGCGGGCGCGCTGCGGGTGGCCGAAACCCTGCAGGCGGCGGGGTTCGACGGCTATCTGGTCGGCGGCTGCGTGCGCGATTTGCTGCTGCGCCGCCGCCCGAAGGACTTCGACATCGCCACCGACGCCGGGCCGGAGCAAGTGCGCGACTTGTTCCGCCGCGCGCGCCTCATCGGCCGCAGGTTCAAAATCGTGCATGTGCGCGCCGGCCGGGAAATCATCGAAGTCGCCACCTACCGCGCCAAGCCCGGCGATGCGTCGCCCGGCGGCGCCGGCCGGGTGCGCGTGTCGCAGCGCGGGCGGGTGGTGGACGACAATGTTTTCGGCAGCATCGAGCAGGACGCGGCGCGGCGGGATTTCACCATCAACGCGCTCTACTACGACCCGGTGCGCGCGCGCGTGGCCGACTTTCTCGGCGGCGTCAAGGACGCCAAGCGCGGCGTTTTGCGCATGATTGGCGAGCCGCGCGAGCGCTTCACCGAAGACCCGGTGCGCATGCTGCGCGCGGCGCGGTTTCGCGCCAAGTTGGGTTTGGCGTGGGAGGCGCGCTTGGCGCCCGCGGTCGCCGACTGCCTGGAATTGCTCGACGATGTGCCCTCGGCGCGGCTGTATGACGAGGCGCTGAAACTCTTCCACCATGGCCACGCGTTGGCGGTGTGGGACGAGTTGCGCGCGCACGGCCTGGCGGCGCGCATGTTCCCGCTCACCGCGGCCGCGCTCGGCGATGACGGTGACGGTGACGGTGGCGACGGTGGTGGCGGCCGCGGCGGCCTTGGCAACCCCAACCCCAACCGCGCCGCCGACTTGATTCGCTTAGGGCTGAAAAACACCGACCAGCGCATCAGCGAGGGCAAGACGGTCATCCCGGCGTTCCTGTTCGCGGTGCTGCTGTGGCGGCCGTTCCAACTGCGATTGGCGGCGCGCCACCCGGCCGCGTCGCGCCTGCCGCCGTCGCCGGTCGCGCTCGCGGACGCGGCCGACGCGGTGTTCGCGCAGCAGGCGAAGCGCGTGGCGGTGCCGCGCCGGGTCAGCGGCGCGGTCGAGCGCATCTGGGCGTTGCAGTTTGAACTGGAGCAACGCCGCCCGCGCAGCGTGCCGCGCCTGCTGGCTGAGCCGCGGTTTCGCGCCGCGTACGACTTTTTGGACTTGCGCGCGCGCACCGGCGAGACCGGCGCGGAACTGGTCGAATGGTGGACCGCAATTCAGGAGGACCCGGCCATGCGCGAGCGCGCGCAGTCGCTGCCCGGCAAACCCGAGCCGGCCCGGTCGCGCATGAAAACGCCCGGCAAATCAGCCAAAACGCGCGCGCCGTCGCCCCCGCCGCCGGGCCGGTCGACGTCGGGCCCGGTCCGGCCGGGCCGGCCGCGGCCCAAACCACGGTCGAGATTGGCTTCCAGCACCACCCCCACCGGCGACGAATTGCGGCGCCAGTCACGGTCGCGCGCGGGCGCGGATGGTAGCGCGCCGCGCCCGGCCGCCAAACCACGGCATAAAAACCCGCGCCAAGCCCAACCGTCGCGGCCGCCCAAACCAACCGGCCGCGGCAACTTCGAGTCGGAATAACCGCGGCCGCCGGCCATCGCCACCGCCACGGCCACCGTCGCCATCGCCCCCACCGCCACCACCGCCGCCCAAACCAGCCACCCCCCCCATGTCCCAATATTTCCAAATCCACCCCGCCAACCCGCAGCCGCGTCTCATCTACCGCGCCGCCGACATCCTCCGCGGCGGCGGCGTCATCGCCTATCCGACCGACTCCAGTTATGCGCTCGGCGCGCGCGTCGGCGGCAGGGAGGCGTTGGAGCGCATCCGCCGCATTCGCCGCGTCGGGCCGGCGCACAACTTCACTTTGGTGTGCGGCGATTTGTCCGAATTGAGCCACTACGCGCGCGTCGACAACGACACCTACCGCCTGCTGCGCCGCTTCACGCCCGGCCCGTACACCTTCATCCTGCCGGCCACCCGCGAAGTGCCGCGCCGCCTGCAGCACCCCAAACGCCGCAGCATCGGCCTGCGCCTGCCGGACTTCCCGGTGGTCACCGCGTTGTTGGGCGCGTTGGGCGAGCCGCTGCTCAGTTCCACCCTCATCATGCCCGGCGACCAACTGCCGCTGAACGACCCCGCCGTCATCCGCGAACGCCTGGAAAACGCCGTCGAGTTGGTCATCGACAGCGGCCCCTGCGACTGGCGCTCCACCACCGTCATCGACCTCCTATCCGGCCCCCCAAAAATCGCCCGCCACGGCAAAGGCGACACCAGCGCATTCACCTAATCCCCAATACGCCCCGGCGGTTGGCGGTGGCGCGCGGGTTTGGTTTTTATTCGTTCAAACTGTCCCGTAGGGCTTCGAGGAATTGGGTGTTTTCTTGCTCGTTGCCGATGGTTACGCGGAGGCAGTTTTCGAGGGGGGTGGCGGGGGCGTGCAGGTTTTTGATGAGGACGCCGCGGGATTTTAGGGCGGCGTGGATGCGGGCGGCGTCGGTGGCGGTGCGGAACAGGATGAAGTTGGCGGCGCTGGGGAAGGCGCGCACCGGCAGGGCGCTCAACGCCGCGCGCAGGGCGTCGCGCGAGCGGATGATGCGGTCGGCTTGGGCGCGCATGACGGCGTCGTGTTCGAGCAAAAACGCGGCGCTGCGCTGGGTCAGCGCGCCGATGTTGTAGGGCAGGCGAGTTTTTTCCAGTTGCGCCGCCCACTTCGGATGCGCGAGTAAAAACCCCAGCCGCAGCGCCGCCATGCCGCTTTTGGACAGCGTGCGCAAGACCATGAGATGCGGGAATTCGCGCAGGCGCGCGGCGAAACTGCGGCGGCAGAACGCGAAATACGCTTCGTCCACCACCACCAAGCCCGGCGCTTGCGCCAGCGCCTCGAGCATGATGGCCTCGTCGAAGCAGTTGCCGGTGGGGTTGTTGGGGTAGGCGAGGAAGACCAGGGCCGGCCGGCGGCGGCGGATGGCGTCGAGCAACGCGTCGCCGTCCAAGGTGAAGTCGGCGCGCAGCGGCACGCCGGTGAATTCGCCGCCGGTGAGCGCGGCGATTAATTGGTACATGGAAAAGGTCGGGGTCGGCGCGACGATGGCGCGGCCGCGGCCGCCGACCAGCAGCATCAGCATCAACAGCAACTCGTCCGAGCCGTTGCCGAGCGTGATGGCGACCGAGTCGTCGATGCCGAAGGTGGCGCGCAGTTGGCGTTTCAACGCCGCGCATTGCGGGTCCGGGTAGCGGTTGATTTCCACTTCGCCGGCGCGCGCCAACCACTCCCGCCGCAACTCGGCCGGCAACGGATACGGGTTTTCCATCGCATCGAGTTTGATGAGGCCGTCGGCCGGCGGCGCGTGGTAGGCCTCGATGTCGAGGATTTCGCGGCGCACTAATTCTTCGATGCGGGCGTCGATGCGGGCGTCGCCGCGGTTGTCGCCGTCGCGAGAATCGCCGGAGTCGCGGGGATTTTTTGGCGTGGTCATGTCGTCATGCCGAATCGGCATCGCCGGCTCCGTGGCCGCCATCGCCACCACCGTCACCGCCCAGCCGGTATTCCGCGGCCCGCGCATGCGCGTCCAAGCCCTCGGCGCGCGCCAACGCGGCCGCGATTTTTGCCATCTCGGCCGCGCCGGCGCAGCTGACTTCGAGTAAGTTGCTGGTTTTGCGGAAGTCGGCGACGCCGAGCGGCGAGGCAAACCGCGCCGCGCCGGCCGTCGGCAGGACATGGTTGGGGCCGGCGCAGTAGTCGCCGAGCACCTCGGCGCTGTGCGCGCCGGCGAAGATGGCGCCGGCGTGGCGGACCTTGCCGATGAGTGCGCGCGGGCGCGCTACCATTAATTCCAGATGCTCCGGCGCGATGCGGTTGGCGACCGCCACCGCCTGCTCCAAGTCGGCGACGGTGATGATTGCGCCGTGCTCGGCCAGCGCCTGCGCGATAATTTCGCGGCGCGCCATCTGCGGCAGGAGGCGGGCCGCGGAGTCGCGGATGGCCGCGGCCATGGCCGCGCTGTCGGTGATGGCGACGGCTTGCGCGTGGCGGTCGTGTTCGGCTTGCGCGAACAAGTCCATGGCCACCCAGTCGGGGTCGGCGGCGGCGTCGCAAACCACCGCCACCTCGGACGGGCCGGCCAACATGTCGATGCCGACTTTGCCGAAAACCTGGCGCTTGGCTTCGGTCACATGGCGGCCGCCGGGGCCGACGATTTTGTCCACGCCCGGCACCTTGGCGGTGGAATACGCCAGCGCCGCGACCGCCTGCGCGCCGCCGACGGTGAATACGCGGTCGACCCCCGCCAACTTCGCGGCCGCCAACACCGCGGACCCGAGTTCGCCGCGCGGCGCGGGGACGGTCATGATGACTTCGTCCACGCCGGCCACCTTGGCCGGAATCACGGTCATCAGCGCCGAGGACGGATACGCGGCCTGGCCGCCGGGGACATACACGCCGACGCGTTGCAGCGCGGTGACGCGCTGGCCCAAGCGCGTGCCGTCGGGCGCATCGAAGCGCCAGTCGCGGCGCAATTGCTCGGCCTCGAGTTCGTGGAATTGGGTGATGCGCGCGGCCGCGGCGCGCAGGGCGTCGGCGAGCGCGGCCGATTCCGCGGACTCCGATTCCAACGCCTCCACGGCCGCGTCCAACGTTGCGCGCGGCACCTCCAACTGCGCGGCGCGGCTGATGTCACGGTGGTCGAATCGCGCGGTGAACTCCACCAGCGCCGCGTCGCCGCGCTCGCGCACCGCGCGGATGATGCCCGCGACTTCGGCTTCCAACGCCGCGGCATCGGCCCCGGCGCGGTCGCCGCGCTGCAGCAACCGCGCCAGGTCGCGGTCGAAGTTTGCGTCGCCGCTGTCGAGAACGGTCAGCATGCCGGCGCGGCCGGGGGCGATGCCGGGGGCGATGCCGGGGGCGATGCCGGGGGCGATGCCGGGGGCGATGCCGATGCCGCCGGTTGCAAACTCATGCGCTCAAACGCGCGGCGCTCATGCGCTCGAAGTAGTTGCCCGGCACGCGCCGAATCGCGGCCCCGACTTGCGACAACTTTTCCTCGATGCAGTGGTAGCCGCGGTCGATGTGGTAGATGCGGTCGATGAGGGTCTCGCCGTCGGCGATGAGGCCGGCCAGCACCAGGCAGGCCGAGGCGCGCAAGTCGGTGGCCATCACCGGGGCCGCGACCAACTTGCCGACGCCGCGCACCACCGCGGTGTTGCCGTCCAACTCGATGTCCGCGCCCATGCGCCGCAGTTCGTGGATGTGCATGAAGCGATTCTCGAACACCGTCTCCACCACCGTGGCGGTGCCGTCGGCGACGCTGTTGAGCAGCACAAACTGCGCCTGCATGTCGGTGGGGAAGGCCGGGTACGGCGCGGTGCGGATGTTGACGGAAGTCAGGCGGCGTCCGGGCGATTTCAGGCGCACCCAGTCGTCGCCGGTGTCGATGTCGGCGCCGGCCTCGCGCAGTTTGTCCAGCACCGCCTCGATTTGCTTGGGCCGGACATCCTTGATTTTTATCTCGCCGCCGGACACCGCGGCCGCGACCAGGAAGGTGCCGGCTTCGATGCGGTCCGGGATGACGCGGTGGCTGGCGCCGCGCAGTCGGCTGACGCCTTCGATGGTGATTTTGTCGCCGCCGGCGCCGCGGATGCGCGCGCCCATGGCGTTCAGGCAGTGCGCCAGGTCGATGACTTCCGGCTCGCGCGCGGCGTTTTCAATCACGGTTTTGCCGTCGGCCAGGGTCGCGGCCATCATCAAGTTCTCGGTGCCGGTGACCGACACCAAGTCCATGAAAATCCGCGCGCCCCGCAATCGCTCGGCGCGCGCGCTGATGTAGCCGCCGTCGATGGACACTTCCGCGCCCAACGCCTGCAGGCCTTTCAGGTGCAAATTGACCGGGCGCGAGCCGATGGCGCAGCCGCCGGGCAGCGACACCCGCGCCTCGCCGAACCGCGCCACCAGCGGGCCGAGCACCAAAATCGACGCGCGCATGGTGCGCACCAGGTGGTACGGCGCGGTGCGGGAACTGACTTCCGAGGCGTCGGCTTCGATGGTGAGTTTTTCGTCGACTTGCAGTTTGACCCCGAGTTGCGCCAGCAATTCCATGGTCGATGTGATGTCGTGCAGGTGCGGAATGTTGCCGATGCTGAGCGGCTGGTCGGTCAGCAGCGAGGCAATCATCACCGGCAATGCGGCGTTCTTGGCGCCGGAGATGCGCACTTCGCCGCGCAACGGGCTGCCGCCGGTGGCGATGAGTTTGTCCATGAGATGGCGGGGGCGGGGTTGGTTGCGGGCGGAGGGCGGGGGAGGTTTTATGCGACGGTGACGGCGACGGTGGTGACGGTGACGACGGTGGTGACGGTGACGGCGACGGTGGCGGCTGGATTTGCGGCGGCTGCGATGCGGATGCGAGAAGGCGCGCTCAATCCCACCGGTCGTCGCGCACTTGCACCATGCCGTCGACCACGCGCACCGGGAACACCGCCACCGGCTCATACGCCGGCGGCGCGGTCACGGCACCGGTGCGCAAGTCAAAACGCGCGCCGTGGCGCGGGCATTCGATGGCGCCGTCGATGATGCAGCCGCCGGCGATTTCGCTGCCGTCGTGGGTGCACACATCCTCGATGGCGCAAAACTCGCCGTCCAAGTTGAACACGGCGATGGCCGCACCGTCCAAGTCGACCACTTCGTGGCCGCCGGGCGCGATGGCATCGGCCGGCAACACATTGACCCAATCGCTCATATCAAGCCGAGTTCCAAGCGCGCCGCCTCGCTGATGCGCGCCTGCGTCCACGGCGGCTCCCACACCAGTTCCACCGCCGCCCCCGTGATGCCCGGCACCAGCCGCACCGCGCCCTCGACCACGCCGGGAAAGGTCTGCGCCACCGGGCAGCCGGGCGCGGTCAGGGTCATGTCGATGGCGGCGAAACCGTCGTTGATGTCGACGCGGTAAATCAAACCCAAGTCGTAGATGTTGACCGGGATTTCCGGGTCATAAATACCTTTCAACGCTTCGATGACGCGTTCTTTTAATGTCTCCGAAGCGACCGACTCAGTGGGTTGCGATTCGGTTTGCGGCGACGGTTGCGATGACGGTTGTTGCGACGGTTGCAACGGCGACGGGGAGACGCCGCCGGCGCCCGGCGCATTGACCATCACGCGCGCGGTCGGCCGCGCCGGCGCCCCCGGCAACGGTGCCGCCGCCGCATCATCTGCGCGGAACTGTTTCATGGCTTCGGCTTTTTTCTTTTCCAGTTCCGGGTCGAGGTTGACATGTTTCATGATGATTCTCGGTTGCTCGCAGCGCGCGCGCCGGCGTCGATTTTACCGCCGCCACCGTCGACATTTTTGCCGCCGCCGTCGATGCCGGCGTCGATGCCACCGTCGACAGCATCGCCGCCGGCGAGTCGCGCGGTCAGTGTATCACTCAACGCCGCTCTTAATTCTTCATTCTCGATGCGGCCGAGGATGTCGTTGGCGAACGCGAAAGTGAGCATGCGCCGCGCTTGCGCTTCGCCGAGGCCGCGCGCGCGCAAGTAAAACAACGCATCGGCGTCGAGTTGCCCGACGGTCGCGCCGTGCGCGCACTTCACATCGTCGGCGTAGATTTCCAGTTGCGGCTTGGTGTCGATTTCCGCGCCGCGCGACAACAGGAGGTTGTTGTTGGTTTGCGTGGCGTCGGTTTTTTGCGCGCCTTCCGCGACCACGATGCGGCCGTGGAACACCGCGCGCGCGCGCTGGTCGAGCACACCTTTGTAGATTTCGCAACTGCCGCAGTGCGCGGCCGCGTGGGTGACGGTGGTGTGGTTGTCGACATGCTGCGCGCCGCCGGCGGCGTAGAGTCCGAACAAATCGCAGTGCGCGTTCTCGCCGGCCAACTCCGCGCCCAAGTCGTTGCGCACCAACCGGCCGCCGACGGTCACGGTGCGGCAACTGAAACGACTCGCGCGCGCTAACCGCGCCCACACGCCGCACACATGATGCGCGGCCGCGGATGACGCTTGGATGAGGTGGTAGTCGACTTGCGCGCCGTCACCGAGCGCGATTTCGGTGACGCTGTTGGTGAAGGCGGCGTGCGCGCCGACTGATATGTGGCGCTCGATGAGATGGACGGCGCTGTTTGCGCCGGCGACCACCAAGTTGCGCGGCTGCGCGAACGCGTCCACCGCGGCGTTGATGAACAACAGTTCCACCGGCCGGTGCGGCCGCGCGCCGGGCTCCAGCAACACCACCGCGCCGTCGCGCGCGCCGGCATGATTTAACGCGGTGAAACCATGCGAGCAGCGCGGCGCGACGGTGCCGAGCGTATGCTCGATGCGCTCGGGAGTTTTGTCGAGCAATCCGGCGAGGGGGGCGACGGTGATGCCGGCGCCACCGTCACTGTCACTTGGTTTTGCCGAGTCGGCCGAGTCGACGGTGGCGATGGCATCGACGGCGTCGGAGAATTCTTCCGCGAACAAACCGTCGATAAAAACCAATCGGTGACTTTGCAAACCGTCGATGCGCGCCGCTTCGATATGCGCCGGGGTGACTTGCGCGGCGCGGGCATCGCCGTTGGCGACGGTGTTCCGAAACGGCTTCACCGTGAGCGGGCGGATGGAGGTGTATTTCCAATCCTCGTCGCGTTGGCTCGGCAAGCCGACGGTCTCAAACCGTTGCAACGCGGCATCGCGCTGCGCCTGCAGCCAACCGGCATCCCGGCCCGGCAACGCGCCGGCCGCTTCCAAGGCGCGGCATTGTTCGAGGTAGTGCGCGGCCGCGGCGTTCACGATGCGGTCTCCGGCGGTTCGTTCTCGTCGGCCCAACCGTAGCCCTCGCGCTCCAGTTCCAGCGCCAGCGAGCGGTCGCCGGAGCGCACGATTTTGCCGGCGTGCATGACATGCACGAAGTCCGGCACGATGTATTCCAGCAGGCGCTGGTAGTGCGTCACCACCAGCATCGCGCGGTCGGCGGCGCGCAGTTGGTTGACGCCTTCGGCGACGCTTCGCAGCGCGTCGATGTCGAGGCCGGAGTCGGTCTCATCAAGCACGCTGAACGCCGGCTCCAGCAGCGCCATCTGCAAAATCTCGTTGCGCTTCTTCTCGCCGCCGGAAAAACCTTCGTTGACCGAGCGGTATAAAAATTCCTCGCTCATCTTCACCAGCGCGGCTTTTTCCTTAATCAACTTAAGAAACGCCACCGCGTTCAACTCGGCCTCGCCGCGGTGCTTGCGAATCGCGTTGATGGAGGCCTTCAAGAGGTACAGGTTGGTCACGCCGGGGATTTCCACCGGATACTGGAACGCCAAAAACACGCCCTCGCGCGCGCGAATTTCCGGCGCCATATCCAGCAGGTCGCGGCCGTTGTACGCGACCGAGCCGCCGGTCACTTCATAGCCGTCGCGCCCGGCCAGCACATTCGCCAGCGTACTCTTGCCGGAGCCGTTCGGCCCCATGATGGCATGCACCTCGCCGGCCTGAATGGCGAGGTCGATGCCGTTGAGAATCGCCTTGTCTTCGACCGAGGCGTTGAGGTTTTTAATTTCCAGCATGACGGTTTTCGCTCAAGACGGTTCTAAAAGTTAATGATACGCGTCGACGGCGGTGATAAATCCCGCCGCCGATGGCGTCCTTTTTGCGCGGCGCGATGCCGTGCGTCCAGCGGTGACGACTGTCGCCCGACAGGACAACCGCGCTGCGCGGCTCAAGAAAGAGTTGGATGCGGTCGCCGCCGCAACCGGAATCCGCAACGCGGTTTGCTTTGCCGGCATCGCGGCGCGCCAAATCCATCACGCAAGTCGAGCCGAGCGAAACGGACACCACCACATCACCGAAACACGGCTCGCAATCCACATGCGGAGCGATGCCCTGGCCCGGTTCGTATTCGTTGACAATCACCTGCTGCGGAAGTTTACCGAAAAACGCGCCGCCTAACCGTTCAGCAAGCGGCATCACCCACTGCGGCAAATCGCCGATGCGCATGTCGTCCACGATGCTGCGGGCGGTGTAGTCGTAGCGGTAGCCGTAGTGCTGCACCCGGCGCTTGAGGTCGGTAATCCATTCGGCGCTGTCGATGCGGCGCAGGAAGAATTTTTCCTCCTGTTCCGAGATGCAGTCCGGAATGTAGCGCCCGCCCAGCCGCCGCAGCAGTTGTTGCTGGCCGGCGATGTGCGCCGCGATGGATGTCCGGGGGAATATTTCCCCCCGGATAAGGTAAGGCGAGGTTTCGCGCATGGCGTCCATTTTCACTCTCCGCTTGTCGCGGCCAATTTGGAATCGACTCGAATTTTGGAATAAAAAACGCGCCTTTTGTTCCCGTATTCGCAATGCGCGGAGTGTTCCTGTTTGAACGCAAAGTTCTCGGACAACGCGCGGCGGAATTTTTCCCAATTCGCGTGCATGGCATCGTGTTTTGCCGCCCCGACATTTGGGTTTTGGTAGATGACATACACCGGGCAGTCGTGTTGAGAAGCGTAGTTTGCCATCTTGGTGACTTGCTCGATGATTGCGCGCACGGCGTTGCCGCCCTTCAGAGTCATGCCGCTGAGAACATAACTGAAATTAATCACGACGATGCAGTCGTGCAAAAAATCATCCACCGTCATCCGGCCGTAAGCGGCCGATTTGGCGAAACTATCGGAGAAATTTGCATCGAAAAACAGCCGGTAGTAGGCGTTGATTTGTTTCGCTTTCTCGCGCATGCGCGCGGAGATGTCGATTCCCCAATAGGCGACCGTCTCGCGCGCGCGCTCTTTGCCGATGCGTTTTGCCAGCGCCAGACCGGCCGTCATCGGTCCGCAACCAAAATCTATAAACAGACATGGTTTGTCTGGCCGGAAAAATTTGCAGTTCTCAAACACGGCGAAATTTCTGCGGTAGTGGATGAGCAGATACTGGTGAATATACGCATCCACTTTATAAAAACGGTCTTCGCCGCGGTATGGCCGGTCGAAATCCGTGGTCCCCCGCTCCAACACCGTGGAGGGGATGTTGACGCCGAGTTTGTTGTAATAGTCAACCGCTTCGATGCAATTGGCCGAATTGCGCAACTCGCTGACTATTTTGTCCATCGTATCCTTGGTCATTTGGGCCGCCCAACCGCTTCGCCCTTTACGGTGATTGGGCGCGCCAGCATTCGGCGGAGCGTGCCGTCTTTTAAGATTAAGTGATGCCACAACGCCGCGCCGGTGTGCAGGGCGATGGCGGCGATGAGGGTTTTGCCGGTGACGGCGTGGATGGTGTGCATGAGATGCTCCAGCGGTTCGCTGAGCGCGGCAACTCGGCCGGCGGCGTTCAGGTTGGCGGCAAGCAATTCGACGCCGAACACCGCCAGGCCGCGGCCGTCGGCGATGGACATGATAATCCCCGACAGCGGCATCAACAGCGTGCCGACGAGCAACACCCAGTGCGTGGCGCGCGCGGCGATGCGTTGCCAGCGCGGTTCGTCGCCGAGCGGCGGGAGCCAGCCGTTGAGCGCGCGCCACCACACCCGCCACACGATGAACGCGAACAGGATGATGCCGATGGATTTATGCACCGGATACAAAAACCGCAGTTCGAATTCCTCCATCGCCAAACCAATCGCGAGCATGGCGATGACGAAGACGCCGACGAGCCAGTGCAGGCCGACGCTGAGCGGCGACAGGTTTTGTGGGGTGTCTTTCATTTTTATCTCCCCGCCGGTTTCGTGTCGCCATTGAACAGTTGCTCACAAGTAAAGTATATTGTGGCATCGAAACGTCGCTCAGGACTCAACAGTCGCTGACCGCCGTTCAAGATTATTTCTTTAAGCGCATCTTTCGTGATGGCCGGCTTAACAAGCCTCGGATGCTTCATGTACCGACCGGTCGTGGTCCCCGATAACGCTATCGCCTTATCGGTCTGCTTGCCTAAACTCATGCCTTTGTAAATCTGCTGGATGTTGACTTTCCCCTTGGTATGCAGGTCGTTTAAGCAACGCAACATGCGCGCGCTTTCACGAAGCGAACGCGACACCGCGCGACTGCCGCGTTCTTTGGCTGATTTATCAATGAATGCCTTGCACAAAGCCAAATCAGACCAAACGAACACGTCAAAGCAGTTGTTTGCCAGTTCCGGCGTTTTGCCTTGGGTTTTCCAAATTGGATGGATCAGCAAGGGCTTTTGCTCGGCGTGGAACGTCTTAATATAGCGGCGCAGAGTCCCAAGCATGTCTTCTTTTTTAGAGAGAATTTCTGCCGCATTGTCCCAGCCGTCAATTTGCGAGGCGGAAGATTCCACAATATTCCTCGCTTCCTGACTTTCACCTACGCTGCTATAGATGCTAAGCGCCGCATATGCGGAAGTTACAGGGCGAAGCACCAATTCGCTCGCCCAAAGCCGCTCTTCCAGTTCGCATGTGGCGCTGTCGGGCACAACGGTCAACTTCACCTCAAGAGGGCGAAGGAATTTGTCACCCGCCGTCGGGTCTTTCGTGACTAAATCTATCCCGTCCAATTTTTCGTCATAAACGAAATCTGCAAACGGGTCATATGCGGTTTCAAACTCAAAGCGTATATCAGCCCCGGCATTTTTCGTTCCAAACACATCCGAAATTTCGATACGCTCGTCAGACACGCACGGCGAAAAATCTTCCGCCACAGTGATATACACCGGACGAATGCCCTTGTCGCGCATATAGCAACAGAGAGCCACTGGAAACGAGCTGTTAAACTGATTTTTTCCCCAATGATCGTTCTTAGGACGATTGGAGTTTTCCACGCCGTACAAAGATTCGCCGCTCATTGCAATTCACCGAGAACCGTCCGGCCGACAAAGCGCCCGAGCTCAACCGGCACGGCGTTGCCAATCATCTGCTCAATGTCAGTTTTGCTCCCCTCCCATTTCCATGACTTTGGGAAGGTCTGGATGCGTGAACGCTCATATGTCGTTAGCGGACGCGCTTGATCAATCGGCGCCGCATCTCTTGGATGTCCGGGATAGTTCGGCGGAATGGGCCTGTTAACGCCGCGAATCGTCGCTGACGGCTCATTCACGGAATAGATTGCGCGGCGCGAATAATTGCGCGGATGCCGATAATAAAACGGCGTATCAATTTCGTTGCCCATATATTCGGCAACCGTCAGCGGTTCGCGCGACCGCCTTTCAGCCAGCGACTGCAATAAAGCGCCGTTATGCATGTCTTTTAGGCCAATGGAAAAGAAACGCTTGCGGCATTGAGGAACGCCGCAGTAACTGGCGTCCAACACTATTTCGGTCAATTTGTAGCCGCTCTCACGAAGCATCGCGGAAGCGCCCGCATAAGACGCGCTGCCGCGCGCGCGGGCAACATTTTCCATAACAAAAAGTTGCGGCTGCAACGCCGCCACTATGCGGGCAAACGAACCCGTTAAATCCGCATTTTCGCGCTCTTCGCGCTTGCCTGCACTGGAGAAATCTTGGCACGGAGGACCGCCAATAACGGCATCCGGGGAAAACTGGGCGATATGCTCCGTTGCCTTATATTCGTCAGACAAATCAAGCAAGTAAAACGGATGGGGAAGATTGTGCTCATGAACGGTTTCCGCGCGCGCCCAATTGTCGTATGCAGCGACAACATTAAACCCGGCTTTTTGAAAGCCGAGTCCCAATCCGCCTACTCCGGAGAACAAATCAACAGTTTTCAGCATGTCAAGTTTCCAAGGTCTGGGAGCGGTTGCCGCGAAACCGAACGCGAATATACCACAAATATTGTGGTCACCCCACCGCCCCCTCCAAACTAATCCCTAACAACTTCTGCGCCTCGACGGCGAATTCCATGGGCAGTTCTTTGAACACTTCTTTGCAAAAGCCGTTGACAATCATCGACAGCGCGTCTTCTTCGGACAGGCCGCGCTGGCGGCAGTAGAATAATTGGTCCTCGCCGATGCGCGAGGTGGTGGCTTCGTGTTCGATGACGGCGGTGGGGTTTTTGATTTCCATGTAGGGGAAGGTGTGCGCGCCGCACTGGTCGCCCATCAGCAGCGAATCGCACTGCGAATAGTTGCGCGCGTTTTCGGCCCCGCCGATGACTTTGACCAGGCCGCGGTACGCGTTCTGGCCGCGGCCGGCGGAGATGCCTTTGGAGATGATGGTACTGCTGGTGTCGCGGCCGATGTGCACCATCTTGGTGCCGGTGTCGGCTTGCTGACGGTTGTTGGTCAGCGCCACCGAATAAAACTCGCCGATGGAATTGTCGCCTTCCAGCAACACGCTGGGGTATTTCCAGGTAATCGCCGAACCGGTCTCGACCTGCGTCCATGAAATCTTCGCGCCGCGGCCGCGGCAGGCGCCGCGCTTGGTGACGAAGTTATAGATGCCGCCGCGGCCTTCTTCGTCGCCGGGATACCAGTTCTGCACCGTGGAGTATTTAATCTCCGCGTCTTTGAGCGCGACCAGTTCCACCACCGCCGCATGCAGTTGGTTCTCGTCGCGCATCGGCGCGGTGCAGCCCTCCAGATAACTCACATAACTGCCTTCGTCGGCGACAATCAATGTGCGCTCAAACTGGCCGGTGTTCATGGCGTTGATGCGGAAGTAAGTCGACAACTCCATCGGGCAACGCACGCCTTTCGGCACATAAACGAACGAGCCGTCGCTGAACACCGCCGAGTTCAACGCCGCGTAAAAGTTGTCGCCGGGCGGCACCACCGCGCCGAGATATTGTTGCACCAACTGCGGATGCTCCTGCACCGCCTCCGAGAACGAGCAGAAAATCACCCCGGCCTCGGCCAGCGTCTCTTTGAATGTGGTGGCCACCGACACGCTGTCGAACACCGCATCGACCGCCACCTTGACTCCGGCCAGCGCCTTTTGCTCGTCCAACGGAATGCCGAGTTTTTCGTAAGTCTCCAGCAACTTCGGGTCGACTTCATCCAAACTGTCGAGCAACTCTTGTTGCTTGGGCGCGGAGTAGTAACTGATGGACTGAAAATCAATCGGCGGATAATTTACATGCGCCCACCCCGGCCGCGGCATAGAAAGCCACCGCCGGTACGCCTCCAGCCGCCAGTCAAGCATGAACGCCGGCTCGGCCTTGCGCGCGGAGATGCTGCGGATGACTTCCTCGTCGAGGCCCGGCGGCAGCGTGTCGGCGTCGATGTCGGTGACAAAACCTTCCTTGTATTCGCGCTGCACCAGCGTCGCTAATTCGGTTTCGGTGGCGGTCATGGCGGTGGCGGACGGGTGGGTTGCGGGTGCAATTCCGGGCCGGGCGGGCGGCCGCGGCGGGGAATTGAATTGGCGGGGAATCGCGCCGAGTATAGCGCAAAATCCGCGGCCGAGTCGGTTTTTGGGCGGCGGTTGGCGGCACCGCCGCCGTGCGCCGTTGCAATTTGCTCCACCCGCTTGCGCTCAGCGCCCGCGCCCGGTTGAAATTGCGCCGCGCGTGATTCTGTGGTAACCTGCGCGCCCGTCCGGGGTCGCGGGCGCGGCCCCCCATTCAGCGCAACCCGCGCGCGAGGCCGGCCTGCGAAAACCCATCCCCATGACCAAATTCGTCTTCATCACCGGCGGCGTGGTCTCGTCGCTTGGCAAGGGCATCGCCGCGGCGTCGTTGGGCAGCGTGCTGGAAGCGCGCGGCATTCGCGTCACCCTCCTCAAACTCGACCCCTACATCAATGTCGACCCCGGCACCATGAGCCCGTTTCAGCACGGCGAAGTGTTCGTCACCGCCGACGGCGCCGAGACCGACCTCGACCTCGGCCATTATGAGCGCTTCGTGCGCGCCACCATGGGGCGCGGCAACAACTTCACCGCCGGGCAGATTTACGAGCGCGTGATTCGCAAGGAGCGGCGCGGCGATTATCTCGGCGGCACGGTGCAAGTCATCCCGCACATCACCGACGAAATCAAGGCCTGCATCCGCGCCGGGGCCGGCGACGCCGAGGTGGCGCTGGTGGAAATCGGCGGCACCGTCGGCGACATCGAATCGCTGCCGTTCCTCGAAGCGATTCGCCAGATGCGCATCGACACCGGGCGCAAGAACACGCTGTTTTTGCATTTGACCCTGGTGCCGGAAGTGGCCGCGGCCGGCGAGATTAAAACCAAGCCGACCCAGCACTCGGTCAAGGAACTGCGCTCCATCGGCATTCAGCCGGACATTCTGCTGTGCCGCGCGCGCCACGCGTTGTCGCCGGAGGCGCGGCGCAAAATCGCGCTGTTCACCAATGTCGAAGAGGAGGCGGTGATTTCCGGCGTCGATGTCGACAACATCTACCAAATCCCGGCGCTGTACTTGCGCGAGAAAATCGACCGCTTGGTCACCGACCAATTCCGCCTCGAGGCCGGGCCCGCGGACATGGCGGAATGGGACTGGGTGCTGGCGAATAGTCGCCGGCCGCGGCGCGAGACCACGGTCGCGATGGTCGGCAAATATGTGAGTTTGACCGAGTCGTATAAATCGCTGACCGAAGCGCTGCGCCACGCCGGCATCCACACCCGCACGCGCGTCAACATCGACTACATCGACTCCGGCGAAGTCGAATCCAAGGGCGCGGAAATTCTCGCGCATGCGGACGCGATTCTCATCCCCGGCGGTTTCGGCGAGCGCGGCATCGAAGGCATGGTGGCGGCGGCCGGTTATGCCCGGCGCAACAACATTCCGTACCTCGGCATCTGCCTCGGCATGCAAGTGGCGACCATCGAATACGCGCGCAACATGGCCGGCTTGGAGCGCGCGCACAGCACCGAGTTCGCGCGCGACGCCAGCCACCCGGTGATTGCGCTGATTACCGAATGGGTCGGCGACGACGGCGCATTGCAAGTGCGCGACCAAGGCGTGGACATGGGCGGCAGTATGCGGCTCGGCGCGCAGGATATTCACCTGAAAAGCGGCACGCGATACCGGCGCATCTGCGACGCCGATGTGATTCGCGAACGCCACCGTCACCGGTACGAATTCAACAACAACTACATGAAGCGACTCGAAGACAGCGGCTTGGTGTTCTCCGGTTTGTCGGCCGGCGGATTGGTGGAAGTCATCGAGTTGCCCGACCATCCGTGGTTTATCGCCTGCCAGTTCCACCCGGAATTCACTTCCACGCCGCGCGACGGCCATCCGATGTTCACCGACTACATTAACGCGGCGTTGAACCACCGCGCCGCCCGACAAGCCGCGGCCGCATGAACCTCCCCGACTTCAACACCGTCGCCGGCGGCCGGTCGCCGTTTTTTCTCATCGCCGGCCCGTGCGTCATCGAGTCCGAGGCGCTGGCGTTGTCGACCGCCGAGCGGTTGCGCGCCATCACCGCCGACCTCGGCGTCGACTTGATTTATAAATCATCGTTCGACAAAGCCAACCGTACTTCCGCGCACTCGCCGCGCGGCCCCGGCCGCCGGCGCGGTTTGGAAATCCTCGCCAAAGTGCGCCGCGAACTCGACTTGCCGGTGCTGACCGATGTGCATTCGGTGGACGATGTCAAGGCCGCGGCGCAAGCGGTCGATGTGCTGCAAACCCCGGCCTTCTTGTGCCGCCAAACCGACCTCATCGAAGCCGCGGCGCAGTCCGGCCGCCCGGTCAACATCAAGAAAGGGCAGTTCCTGTCGCCGCACGAGATGCGCCATGTGGTCGACAAGGCCGCGGCCGCCTGCGCCGATGCGCAAGTGTTGGTGTGCGAGCGCGGCACTTCGTTCGGCTACAACAACTTGGTGGTCGACATGCGCGGTTTGGAAATCTTGAAAGCGACCGGCCGCCCGGTGGTGTTCGACGCCACGCATTCGGTGCAACTGCCCGGCGCGGCCGGCGGCAAGTCCGGCGGCCAGCGCGAGTTCGTGCCGGTGTTGGCAAGGGCCGCGGTCGCGGTCGGTGTCGACGGTTTGTTCATGGAAACGCATCCGCGCCCGGACGAAGCGTTAAGCGATGGGCCGAACGCGTGGCCGTTGGACGAGATGCCGGGGTTGTTAAAAACCTTGTTGCAACTCGACCGCGCGGCGAAGTCATGCGCGGCGCGGTGAAATGGCACGGTGAAATGGCACGGTGAAATGGCGCGGTGAAATGGTGAATGGCAAAAACAGCCCATGCGGCATCGCCGACATCCGCGCGCGCGAGATTCTCGACTCGCGCGGCAACCCGACCGTGCAAGTGGAAGTGCAAACCTGGGGCGGCGCCGGCGTCGCCCGGGTACCGTCCGGCGCCTCCACCGGCGCGCGCGAGGCGCTGGAATTGCGCGACGGCGACGCGGCGCGGTACGGCGGCAAAGGCGTGCTGCGCGCGGTCGAGAACATCAACCGTGAATTCGGCGGCGGCAAACTGGGACCAATGCATGCCTCGGCGCAGCGTACAATCGACGACTTGTTAATTGAACGCGACGGTACCGACAACAAGAGTCGCCTCGGCGCCAACGCCATCCTCGGCGTGTCGCTGGCGTGCGCGCGCGCGGCCGCGGATTCGTACGGTGTACCGTTGTTCGTTTACTTGCGCGAGTTGTTTGAGGACGGTTATTCGTGGGCCGGGCACAAAGACGACCCGGCGCGGTTTTTCGCTGACCACGAATTCCAGTTGCCGGTACCGCAAATCAACATCATCAACGGCGGCGCGCATGCCGACAACGCCATCGACTTTCAAGAGTTCATGATTCTGCCGACGGGGTTTTCCCGGTTCAGCGAAGCGCTGCGCTGCGGCGCGGAAGTGTTTCATGCGCTGCGCGCGGTGTTGAAGCGCGAAGGGTTGAACACAGCGGTCGGCGACGAAGGCGGTTTTGCGCCGCAGTGCGACTCCAACGAACAAGCGCTCGGTTTAATCATGCGCGCGATTGAAGACGCCGGTTATCAAGCCGGCGCCGATGGGCAAGTGATGTTGGGCCTCGATGTCGCCAGTTCCGAGTTTTACCGCGACCGCGCATACCATCTCGACACCGAAGGTTTGCAACTCGACTCGGCCGCGTTCGCCGATTACTTGGAGCGTTGGACGCGCGACTATCCGATTGTCAGCATCGAAGACGGCATGGCCGAAGACGACTGGGACGGTTGGAAGTTGCTCACCGACAAACTCGGCGGCAAAGTACAACTCACCGGCGATGATTTATTTGTCACCAACCCGGCGATTTTGCAGCACGGCATCGACAACAACATCGCCAACTCGATTCTCATCAAGTTGAATCAAATCGGCACGCTCAGCGAGACCGTCGACGCGATTAAACTCGCGCAGCGCGCCGGTTATGCGACCACGATTTCGCACCGTTCCGGCGAGACCGAAGACACCACCATCGCCGATTTGGCAGTGGCCGCCGCGGCCGGACAAATCAAAACCGGCTCGCTGTGCCGCTCCGAGCGCGTGGCGAAATACAACCGCCTGTTGCGCATCGAGGCCATGGCCGGCGATAATGCGCGCTATCCGGGCGCGACGGTGTTTGCCGCGTTCGCCAACTCGAGCGGGAACTGATGCGATGAAATTACTTGCAATCGTTTTGGCCGGTTTGTTGTTCGCGCTGCAATACGCGTTGTGGTTCGGCGACAAAAATCTGTTCGACCTGCACCGCTTGACCGCGGCCACCGAACAGACGCGCCAAGACGGCATCCAGTTGCAGCAGCGCAACCACAAGTTGGTCGCCGAAGTCATCGACTTGAAAGAAGGCGGCGAGACCGTCGAGACCTTGGCGCGCTCGCAATTCGGGTTAATCAAACCCGGCGAAGTGTTTTATCAAATCGTCGATGAGTAGTCGTCGGAACCGCCGGCGCCGGCGCGAAGTGCCGCCTTTCCGTGCGGAAAATGCCCGGGGCCGTCATTCCGTGCGGTAGAGGAATAAGGAAGCGTAGCGACTATATTCCTC
>JAPPPS010000159.1 GCA_028817405.1 Gammaproteobacteria bacterium | reverse complement strand
GGGTTGGCGAGGATGACATCGGCGGTCTCATTCCATCTGTCGTCGGAGGTGAGGGCGTCGTATTCGTGGATGTGCGGCTCGGCAAATCCGTGCAGATACATGTTGACCAGCGACAATCTGACCATGTCGGGGGAGATGTCGTAGCCGAAGATGTTGCGCGCCAACTTGCGGCGCTGGTCGGGGCTGAGGGCGGCGCCGGGTTTGCCGCCTTTGGCGTTGGCGGCGCGGATAAACTTCCACGCGGAGATGAGAAAGCCGGCGGTGCCGCAGGCCGGGTCGAGAATCACTTCGTTCTTTTGCGGCGCGATGATGTCCACCATGAAGTCGATGATGTGACGCGGCGTGCGAAACTGGCCGGCGTCGCCCTGGCTGCCGAGCACCGACAACAAATATTCAAACGCATCGCCCAGGCGCTCGGAGTGGTCGTATTGAAAGTCGTCGATGATTTTTAGAAAGCCGCGCAGGGTTTCGGGGTCGCGGTACGGCAGGTAGGCGTTCTTGAAAATGTCGCGGAACAATTGCGGAACGCCGGGGTTGGCGTTCATCTTGACGACGGCTTCGGTGTACAACCGCAGCACCTCATGCCCGCCCAAGCCCGGCGACATGAGATTTTCCCAGCGGTATGATTCAAACGCGCCGGCGAAAAATGAACGCTTGCCGCCGACGCTCTCGGCCTGGTTGTCCATGTCGGCCATGAACTTGTAAATCAGCGCGATGGTGATTTGCTCCACCTGCGATTTGGGGTCCGGCACTTTGCCGACCAGGGTGTCGCGGGCGGCGTCTATGCGGCGTTTGGTGTCGTTGTCCAACATGCGCGTATTCTACTCCATAAACCGGTCGAGCGCGACATAATCCCTGATGTATTCGGGGATGGCGGCGCGCCACTGTTCCGGCACTTTTTGGTAGTCGTCAAACGGCAGCGCCGAGTTGGCGTGGAGTTGGGAAAAATCCTTGCTCTCCACGATTTTCCGCACTTCGCTGTCGGTGATGTAGGCCTGGAAGTAATACTTCATCGGCACGATGGTTTCCGGACTGTCGGGCTTGCGGTCGGCGATAAATTTGTTGAATTCATCGTCCAATAATTCGTCTTTGGATTTGAAGCGGGAAATCAACCCGAGCGCTTTTTCCAGCAACTCCCTCGGGCTCAGGCGGCGGTCGGCGCCGGCCGCGCGGCGCAGTTTGTCGAGGTCAAAATAGTCCTCCGGCTTGTTCAGGATTTCCTCCTTCAAGTGTTTGACGGCGATGTCCCACTGCCCGGCGTCGGCGCGGCGGCGGATGACTTCGTCGGCGCGCACCGTCTTCTCGAAACGCTCGAACATTCTGCGGTCGATTTTCATCCCTTCCCGGCCGATGAGCGTCTCGGTTTGGACGCGCAATTCATCCGGCGCGGTGCTCTCGTATTTCGCGACGGTTTTTCTTCCGCGGTCTTGGCCATCGCCCTCACCCGTAGGCGGCAGTTCAATGACTTCTTCGTAGTCGTATTCCTCCTCGAAATACCGGTAGTTGGCGAAGAAGTCGAACAGTTTGAAGCGCTCTTTTTGCGCGTTGCCGACCGCCTCTTTGTGCTCGTTGTCGGTTACCTGCTGCAGGAAATCATGACGGCGGGTGCCGCGCCCTTTCATCTGCACGAAATCCGTGGGCGAGGCAATCGGCCGCATCAGGCATAAGTTAAGAATGTCGGTGCAGTCATAGCCGGTGGTCATCATGCCGACGGTGACGCACACGCGGGTTTTGCCGGTTTTATAAAACTCCAGAAAGTTTGCCGAACCGTTCAGGTTGTTGTTGGCGAAGTTGCGGCTGAACTGCTGCGCGTCCTGCACCAGGGAAGTCACCTGCACGGCGAAGTCCGAGCGGTATTTGCCGGGAAACATCGCATCCGCCAGTTCATTCAAAATATGGGTGATTTTGGCGGCGTGATTCTGGCTGACGGTGAACACGATGGTTTTGCCGATTTCGCCGCTCACCGGGTCGCGTTCGGCGTGTTTGAGAAACGCTTCGCAGAACACCCGGTTGGTCGGCTCGGACAAAAACTTGCGCTCAAAATCGCGGCTGACATACACTTGTTCTTCCAAGCCGCCGTCCTCGCCGGCGACTTGCACCGTGTGGCCCGCATCCGACAACAACTCTTGGCTGATGCGGCTGCGAACATCCACCACATGGGTTTTCACCAGATAACCGTCGCGCACACCGTCCACCAGCGCATAGCGAAAAGTCGGCTCGCCGCTTTCGCAGCCGAAGGTGCGGTAGGTGTCCAGCAGCAAGCGGCGCTCCATTTCGCGGATGTCGGCGGGGTTTTGCTGCAAGTTTTTCAGGTAGTCTTTCGGCGTGGCGGTGAGGCCGAGTTTGTAGCCGAGAAAATATTCAAACAACGCCCGCGCGTTGCCGCTGATGGAACGATGCGCTTCATCGGAAATGATGAAGTCAAAATCGGACGGCCCGAACAGCCGCTGATATTTGTTGTCGAACAACAGCGACTGCACGGTGCTGACCACGATTTCCGCCTTGCGCCAGTCGTCGCGCGTTTCCTTGTAAATCACGCATTCACAGTCGTTCTTCAACAGATGCGTAAATTCTTTGTGCGCCTGCGTTTCCAACTCCAGCCGGTCGACAAGAAACAACACCCGCCGCGCGTTGCCGGTGCGCAGAAACAATTTAATCAGCGCGGCGGTGGTGAGCGTTTTGCCGGTGCCGGTGGCCATTTCAAACAAGAAACGGTTGTTGCCCCGCCCGGCCGATTGCTGTAGCGCATGCACCGCGCGCAATTGGTAGTCGCGCAAAAACCGCAGGCCTTCCCGCCTCTCAAAAGCGGCGCGCTGTTTCTCGTCCAGCCAGCCGGGGTTGCGCGCGTAATCCGGCATTTGACTCAAGGCGATGTAGTCCGCCGCCACCGATTCGGCCGCCAACTTGGCTGGGTCCGGCCGGTATTGCCGGCGTTGCCCAAGCGAATCGCTGTCGGGGAATCGCGTGATGACTTCCGGGCTGCCTTGCTCCAAGTCCCAGAAATAATGCAGGTTGCCGTTGGAGAGAATTACAAACCGGCAGTGTTGCGAGCGCGCATACCGCCGCGCTTGCTCCTTGCCGGCCAGCGGGTTGATGTTTTCCGCTTTCGCCTCCAACACCGCCAATGGAAAACCGTTGTCATCGACCAACAAAAAGTCGATGTAACCGGCCCGGACTTTCTCGAAGTCCTCGCCCAACGCATCCAGGCCGGCGCGGGTGAGGGTGGCGCGGTTTTCCAGCAGCACATTGGCTCTCCCCTGCGCGCCATCCAGTAAACGCCAGCCCGCTGTCTCCAGCAGTTTGTTGATTTTGATTCGGGATTTGGCTTCGTTTTGCATGGTAAAAACGCCAACTTTATTCCGGCATCGAAATTTCTTCCCGATGCACCGGCACATGATACCCTCGTTGCACCGCGGGCCGGGCGGCGATGGCGGTGTACCAGCGTTTGACATTCGGGTAGTCGTTCATGTCGATGCGTTGCCATTCGAAGCGGGAGACCCATGGCCAAGCGGCGATGTCGGCGATGGAGTATTCGCCGGCCAGGTATTCGTGGTCTTCCAAGCGCGCGTCGAGGACATCGTAGAGGCGTTGCGCTTCGATGGCGTATCTTTTTTCCGCGTAGTCGCTGGCGCCTTGGTTAAATTTCAGGAAGTGATGCGCTTGGCCTAACATGGGACCCAAGCCGCCCATCTGAAACATCAGCCATTCGATGGCGCGCCATCGGGCGACGGTGTCGGCCGGCATGAATCGTCCGCTTTTTTCGGCGAGGTATAAAAGAATGGCGCCGGACTCGAACAGCGACATGCCGGTGTCGTGGTCGACGATGGCGGGGATTTTGTTGTTCGGACTAATGCGCAGGAAGTCGTCGTCGAACTGCGCGTCGTTGGTGATGTCGATGGCGCGCGTTTTGTACGGCAGGCCGGTTTCCTCCAACATAATGGAAACTTTGCGGCCGTTGGGTGTGCTCCAGGTGTACAGGTCAATCAAGGGAACCTCCGGGTGACGAGTTGGCGACGGGGCCGGTTTTAAGCGACGCCGGCGGCCGCGCGACCGGCGACCGAAACCGCGACCGCGCCGCGCGATAAAATGCAGGGAACAATTCGGCGGCGGAGTTTATCAATAAAACCGATTCGCATGAGAGCGCGAGGCGCGCCTTGTCGCCATGCCGGCGCTCGCCGGAACACAGAGTCTCTTCTTTCCGGCATCGCGTTACAACCGCCAAAGACGCTGGACTCCGGGTCAAGCCCGGAGTGGCAACGGGAGCGCTCCGGGCAGACCTGGAGATGCGGCGGGGAGCGGCGATTCTGCTGCGGCCGTTTGCTGCGGGCGTGGCGGATTGGGGCCGCGCCCTGCCCTTGCCGCGGTTTCCATGCTACCATTCCGCCCCCTTCACTCCCCGGATTCCCGCCATGAATAAAACCGCAACCGCCGTCGTCACCGCCGCCGTCAGTTGGGCGATTGCGCTGTGGGCTTGCTATGTTTTCCTCGCATCCCTGCCCTACAAATTCACCCGCCACCCCGACACGCAGCACATTTTCGGCACCATCGGCGCGTGGCTGGAGGGCGTTCTCGGCCGCGCCGTCGGGCGTTGGTTCGCCGACTTCGGTCCGTTCGTGGTCGGCGGTTTTGAGTTGCTGACCTCGCTGGTGTTGTTGCTGCCGGCGCTGTTGTGGGTCGTCGCCAAAATACGCGCGACCGAGAACGCCGGCGCGCGCGCCAAGTGCCACTGCATCGGCGGACTCATGGCGGCGGCGGTGATGAGCGGCGCGGTGTTCTTTCATCTGTTCACACCGTTGGGCGTGGAAGTGTTGCACCAAGGGCAGAGCGACGGCGGCAGTTTGTTCTACGCCGCGGTTTCGATTCTCGCGCTGGGCTTGGTGATGTTCGCGTTGAATCTTAAGTTAGCGTTTCCGTTCGCGTTGCGGCGGCGTTAAGATGGCGACGGTTTTTAGCGCGGCGATTTTTAGCGCGGCGATTTTTAGCGCGGCGATTTTTAGCGCGGCCATTTTTACCGCGGCGATTTTTTCGCCGATGATTTTTCGACCGCGATGATTTTGTCTTGCCTGATGGTGACCGCGTATATTTTGTTCTGCGCGCGTTTTGTCACCCGGCCGTGCAAATATTTTCAGTTGAACGCGCGTTACTTCGACCGCCGGGTTGGGGTTTTTTCCAAAGTCGGCATCGACGAATTGATTCCGGCCGAATGGCAACTGGCGCAGTTTGTCGATGACGGCGTACGCCAGCCACGAAGTTATCCGGTGTTCGTCAAGCCGGAGTGGAGTCAGAACGCGCGCGGCGTGTGCCGCGTTGATGACGCCGCGGCGTTGCGCCGCATCCGCGTGAACATCGACGCCGCGAAAAGCGCCGGGCCGGCGACGGTCGCGTACTTAATTCAAGAAGCGGCGACGGAAAAAACCGAGTATGAAATTTTCTCCATCCGCGCGCATGATGACCCGCGGCGGTATGCCGTTCTCACCGTCACCGAAGTGCGCAACACGCGCGAGTCGAATCCGGTGAACAGCATCTACAACCCCAACACGCGTTATGTGGAAATCACCGATTCATTTTCCAACGCGCAACTCGAACAACTCTGGAATATCGTACAGCGCATCGGCGATTTCGCCATCAGCCGGGTCAGCGTGCGCGCCGACTCGGCCGATGATTTGCTGCGCGGGCAATTGCATGTCATCGAGGTTAATTTGTTTTTGCCGATGCCCATCAACTTGCTCGATGCGCGATACTCGAAAGCGACGGTGTTTGCGACCGCAATCGCCTACATGCGCCGCCTTGCGTTGGCGACCAAGCATCGGCCCCGCGGCTCGGAGAGCAAGCCGGTGTTCATCAAAAGCATGCTGTATAACCGCCGCAGTCGGTTGCTTAACCGGTTGCGCGCGCGGTTGTAAAACGCCGCAACAAACATGAGAGACCACCGATGAGAAAACTCAAAGCCGCGCTTTATCGCCGGCTCAGCGACCGCTACATGCACGGCTGCACCAGTTACAACACGCTGGAAGTGCGCAAGAATTGCAGGTCGAAAGCGCAGGCGCGGGCGGTGTTCGCCGCCAACCATGTGCCGCATGCGCGCGGCATGGTGTTCTTTCTGCCGTGGAAGGTGCGCGGGTTTATTAAAGCGCATGGTTTTCCGGTGGTGGTCAAGCCGAATGTCAGCGGCTACTCGCGCGGCAGTTATTTCCCCATCAACAACTTCGCCGAACTCTGGCGCGGCATCGTTCTCGCCAAAGCATGGTGGCCGAGCACCGTCATCGAGCAATACTTGGCCGGCGCCAACTACCGCGTATTGGCGACCGGCGAGAAATTAGTGTCGGTGATTCGCCGTTATCCGCCGTTCGTCACCGGCAACGGCGAAGACAGCATCGACAAGTTAATCGACGCCGAGAACCGCATCCGCGCGCGCATGAAACTGCATCCGGTGATTTTCCCCATCAGTAAAAGCAAATTGGTGACCGCGCACTTGAAGAAGCATGGCATGACGCTGGATTCGGTGCCGGCCAAAGACCGGCGCGTCGAGTTGTTTCACCGTGTCGCGTTGGCCCCCGGCGGCATCGTCGAAACCATCGACCAATCGACCATCGCCGCCGACAACGCCGCGTTGTTCAAGGATGTGGTGCGCATGTTCAACGCCAACTTGCTCGGCATCGATGTCATCTTCGAGCATGGCATCGAGACCAGTTACCGTGAGCAGAAATGCATCTTCATCGAAGTCAACTCGCGGCCGTACGCGCAGATGCATCACTTCCCGCGCTACGGCGCAGTCGAAGATTTATCCGAAGCGTACGCCGAGTTGGACAAACTCGACATCCCCGACAAGGACATTTTCTAATGCGCGCATCGACCACCGGCGGCGCCGGCACAACCCGCACTTTCTATTTGTATCTCGGTTTGCATTCGCTGCTCATCGGGATTTTCCCGTTCTTCGTGCCGGTGTATCTGTGGAAAGCCAACTACGGCCTCGGCGCGGTGTCGGTTTTCATCGCCCTCGCCGGCTTTGGTTTTTGCGCCGGCTTGTGGGCTTGGGACCGGTTGCGCTTGCGCATCGACTTGGTGTCGATGATTGCGCTGTCGTTGCTGCTCGAATTGCTGCTGCTGCTCAATGTCTATGTTCTCGACATGGACATGACCGTGCCGGTGTTGGTGTCGTTAGGATTGTGCTACGGCATTTATAACTGTTTTTTCTGGACCACGCAGCGGGCGTTGTTCTTTGAAATCATCGAGCCGGCCAACTCGGGGCGCAAATACGGCAACTTCCAAATCTTTGTCGGCGCGCTGCTGCAAGTCGGCATCCTACTCGGCAGTTTGCTGCTGGAACGCGGCAGTTTGATTCTCGTCATCGCGCTGTCCGGCATCGCCGCGTTGGTCGGCTTCCTGCTGTTGTTGGCGGGCAAACCGGAATACCCCGGCGTGCTGACCGCCACGCCGGCGCTGCGCCTGCGCGAAGTGTTCGCGTTCCGCGACCGCCATGCATCGCGCGCCATCTTTATGTTGGACGGCGTGTATTTGTTCTTGGAAAGTTACTTCTGGGTGATTTCGCTGTTCCTCATCGCGCGCGAGAGTTTCACCAAACTCGGCATCATGGTGCTGTCGCTGGCGGTGATTTTCGGCATCCTGTTTTATCTGTTGAAGAACACCATCGACCGCCTCGGCGGCGCGCGCGTTTACCGTTTGGCGGTGCTGTTGTATGCGGCGTCGTGGGGCTTGCGCGCGCTCACCGATGAAACCTTGTCGCTGGAATTGTTGTTCATCATGTTGGTGCTCATCACTTTCAGCACTTCGATGTTTCGTTTGGCGTTCAACAAACGCTTCTACGACATCGCCAAGCAAACGCTCGGACACCGTTACTTGGTGCTGAAAAGTTACTACTCGCAGGCCGCGATTTTTATTCTATTCATCGTCTTCGGCTGGGCCGTAGCCGGCGCCGATGCCGGCCTCCTCGCGCCGGTCTACTGGGCCGCGGCGTTGATCGCCCTGGCGTATTTCGTATATGGCGGAGCCACCCGCAAAAACGGCTGAGCGACTCGATGCCGCCCTGTTCCGAGTTCCTGTCGCGCGGCATCCGGTCCCGACAAAACCGCGCCAAAAGGGAGCAACAGCGGCGCCTGGCGGCCGAAACCACCGTTTCCGATTGTCATCAACCTGTTGATTAATCGGTATTTTTTGTCAAAAACTCCAGTAAGAGAAGTCGACTTTCATTACCTTGAATTAAACCTTTACGCCCTTTAGAATCCGCCTATGCATACCATTCCAGCAACGCAACGCCGGGAGCGCATGCGCGTCGATAATCCTTGGTGGGAAAGCGACCCGCCCCGAATCGACTCGTTCTACCGCGGCCTGCGCCCGCGCGCTTACTTCCATCGCTTCGCCCAACTGCTGGCGGCCGAGGGGGTGCGCCGCGCCGTCGTGCTGATGGGGCCGCGCCGCGTCGGCAAGACCGTCCTGCTGCAGCACGCGATTCACGAACTCATCGAAAAAGGCGTTCCCCCGCGCGCCATCGCCTGCTTGTCCCTGGACCAGCCCCTGTATGCCAACCTGCCCATCGAAACTCTGGTCGCGCATCTGCGCGAGGCCGGCGGGTTACGGGGCGCGCCGGCTTACCTCTTCCTCGACGAAATCCAGTATCTGCCGGACTGGGAGCGCCACCTCAAGGCATTCGTGGATTCTTACCCGCAAATCCGCTGCGTCGCCTCCGGTTCGGCGGCGGCCGCGTTGCGCTTGAAAAGCATCGAGTCGGGCGCCGGGCGCTTCACCGATTTCCTGCTGCCGCCGCTGACTTTCCACGAATACCTGGAACTGCAGGGCTTGGGAGACATGGTGCGAATTGCCGGCGCCGAAAGCATGGGCGAATGCGATGACATCGAACAACTCAACCAGCACTTTGTCCGTTACATCAACATCGGCGGCTACCCCGAGGCCGCCTTCTCCGAAGCCATCCAGCAGGACATGGGCCGCTACATCCGCAGCGACATCATCGACAAGGTGCTGTTGCGCGACCTGCCCAGCCTGTACGGCATCCAGGACATCCAGGAACTCAACAAATTATTCATGGCGCTTGCATGGAACACCGCCCGGGAAATCTCGCTGGACGAACTGTCCCAAAACTCCGGCGTCACCAAGCCCACGATTAAACGCTACCTCGAATATCTGGAAGCGGCTTTCCTCATCAAAACCGTGCACCGCATAGACCAAAATGCTCGGCGTTTTAAGCGCGCCAACTTCTTCAAGGTTTACCTCACCAATCCATCGATGCGCTGCGCCCTGTTCGGCCCGGTCGGCGCCGACAGTTCGGACATGGGTGCGCTGGCCGAGACCGCCATCTTCTCGCAATGGTTTCACCAGAACCATGAACTCCATTACGCTCGTTGGCCCCAAGGCGAAGTGGACATCGTCGGTCTCGACAACCGGCAACGCCCAGCCTGGTGCGTGGAAGTCAAATGGTCGGACAGCGCTCTCACCCGGCGGCGGCACAGCCCGATGAAGTCTTTCCTGCAAAAACACGCCGGCCTGCCCGGCGCATTTACAACGCGCACCAAAACCGGCAAACTCGACCTGGGGCAGGGCCAGCAAGCGGACTGCATCCCCACCAGTTTGTATTGTTATACGCTTGGGTTTCGCATCGTCGGGTAAGTTGGGATACGCCCGGCCCGGCTGATAAACGGCAACACTCATGAATATCAGCGGCAACGAAAAACTCGACCTCGTCAAATCGATTGAGCCCGACCAACCGCCCGTTGCCGTATAATCCGCGCATGTCCGACGCCGTCACAACCGAATTGATTCGCCGCATCCTTGATGCGCATCCGCACGCGCAGGCGGTTTATCTTTACGGCAGTTGGGGGACGCCCGAGCAGTGGCCCACCAGCGACATCGACATCGCGGTTCTCCTGCCGCCGGTCGATGCGAAGACCGTGGACATGATGGAATGGCTGGGTTTGTCGGTGGAGTTGGCGCACATCGCCGGCGTTGAGAAAGCCGACTTAATCAACCTGCGCAAAGTCAGCGCGCTGCTGCGCAAAGAAGTCATCGCCGCCGACCGCCGCATTTTCTGCGCTGACCAATACGCCGCCGATGAATTTGAAATGCTGAGCATCTCGTTCTACCAAAAGATGAACGAAGAACGCCGCGGAATTGTGGAAGAGATTCGCAAGACCGGGAGGGCTTACGATGTCTGAACTTCTGGACGAGAAAATTCAAAGCGTTCACCGTTGCGTTCGATACGCCCGCGCCGACTACCACAAGGCCGGCGACAACTTTGCGGACGACTACACGCTGCAGAATTCCGCGATTCTGAATCTTGTGCGCGGTTGCGAGCAGGTCATCGACATCGCAAACCACCTGATAAAAACCCGCAAATTGGGCCTTCCCGCCGACTCCAGAGAGTCGTTCATGCTTTTGCAGCGGGAGGGGGTTATCTCGCATGAATTGGCTTCAGCGTTGCAAAAAATGGTGGGGTTTAGAAATGTCACCGTGCATCAATACCAAGAATTAGACATCGCCATGGTCGCCACGGCGATTGAGAAGAATTCGGATGATTTGATTAAATTCGCGGAGGCGGCGGAATTTGCCGGCAAAAATTCCACTTGACTTCCCCCCCGCAGACAGATTAAGTACCATTCTCCGTCTCCTCAATATCGACGCGCCACCAGAACCGCATCCATATTCTCGATGAATCATGGGAAATCCAGTCAAAATAACGCCTAATGTCTTGATCTGGGCGCGCGAAACTGCTGGCATGTCCCAGGAAGACGTGGCGGACAAATTGAAGGTTAAAAGCGTATCCACAGAAACCATTGCCGAGTGGGAATCTGGCAACGGCGCGCCCACCTATCCGCAACTGGAAAGGGTTGCCAAAATGCTTCGGCGCCCAGTCGCTGTGTTTTTCTTTCCTTCTCCCCCGGTGGAGCCGGGGCCCACGGAAAAATTTCGCTCTCTGCCGGAAGTGTACGCGGAAGAAACCCCCACCCGAATGCGTTTTCTTATCCGAGACGGATTATTCTTTCAGATAAGTTTGCGTGAACTGCTTGGCGAAACCAATCCATCCAAGAAAAGAATACTTGACGACATCAAAGTCGATGGCGATGTGCCGGCCGCCCGGTTAGCGGTCCGGGTGCGTGAATACTTGGGCATTTCATTGCAAAACCAATTTGTTTGGGAAAGCAATGATGACGCCCTTAAAGCATGGCGGGATGCGCTTGAAGAATGCGGCCTGTGGATTTTTAAGACGGCTTTCGGTGAAGAAAACTACTGCGGATTTTGTCTTCAGGACAGCCGCTTTCCGGTCATTTATGTCAATAATAGCATGCCCAAAACACGTCAGATTTTCACCCTTTTTCACGAATTGGCGCACTTGCTCACAGGCAAAGGAGGGGTTGATATGCGTCAGAATACAATGTCTGAGTTAAGTAATACTTATAAGCGGGAAGAAGTGTTCTGCAATGCTTTTGCGGGCGCAATGCTGGTTCCCGACCGTGGGTTTCCGGTCGATGCGCGCAACCTCGGCGACCGGCATATAGAAGAATTGGCGAACAAATACAAAGTCAGTCGCGAGGTGATTTTGCGTCGCTATCGTGACAAAAACCTCGTCACCAGCGAAGAGTATGAAAACCGGGTAAAAGCCTGGAATAGCCAGCACTCACAAAAAAAATCCACGGGGAAAGGGGGCAACTATTACGCGACTCTGCGAGCCTATTTGGGGGAAAAATACATGCGCGCCGCATTTCAGCAGTATTATCGGCAAAGAATCAACAAGCGCGAACTCGCCGATTACTTGGGCGTTAAAACCCAATCGTTGAATACGATTGAGAGTTATGTCTTGGGAGGGTAAAACCATGCATTATGTTCTGGACACCGGATTTTTCGTTGACAGCCGCGTCTACTACCCCGGAACCTTTCCTTCGTTCTGGAACAAAATGGATGCGGCGATTTCTCAAGATATCATCTCATCCGTGAAAGAGGTGCAGAATGAGTTGACGCGCTATCAAGGTCACCAGGGTCACCTCCTTAACTGGATGAAGAATCGCAAACATATCTTTACCGCGCCCTCCGCTGCGGAACAAGACCGGATTCTGAAAATTCTGGCTGTTCCGGAATTCCAGGGCCTGGTCAACAACAAACAGATACTCAAAGGACACCCCGCGGCGGACCCTTTTGTGATTGCCAAAGCATGGGCAATTGGAGGGGTTGTGGTAACAACTGAGATTTTGGATGTGGGTAAAAGCACACCCAGAATCAAAATTCCCAATGTTTGTGAGCACTTCAAGATTCGCTACATGCATCCTGAACAATTCATGGAAATAGAGGGCTGGAAGTTTTGATGCCACTTGACGCAAGACCGCCCGGTCACTCGCAAAACCGATGGCAGTCCATAAGGGCAAGGATGCCCACGCCCTGCGTCTCATCCATGAGAAATTAACGCCGTAGCGTCTCACAAATCGGGAAATGTGAGACGCAAAACTCGTAGTGTCTCGCCCATGAGACACAAACTCGGTAGCGTCTCACAAAACCGCAAATATGATACAATACCGCCGCACTAAAAAGCGCGATTTGCCATGAAAACGGCCGCTCCAACCGCAGAATTTTCCACTCCAACCGGATACCCGCGCCCACTGAAACCGCGACAGAATTAATCTTCGTTCGGTGGTGTTGACACCGCCGAATCTGCTGTATAATCCCCGACTCCAAAACACCCCATCGCCGACCATGCCCCTGACCGACAACGAAAAGCGTGACCTCATCAAACTGATTGAGGCCGA
>JAPPPS010000118.1:3955-12923 GCA_028817405.1 Gammaproteobacteria bacterium | reverse complement strand
CCGCGTCTGATTGTCAGTTTGGGCTGCGGCCAGCGGCGAATTTCGGCCGTGCCGGGCGGCGCCGGCGCCGTGCTACTGCTCACCGAGATGCTGCCGCCGCCGATGTTGGAAATCGGCGGCGCGCGGCGGATGAGGTTAAAATGGCGTTTTCCCACGCGCCCGGCGACTCGCCCGGCGACTGACCCGGCGGCTTGATTCAACCCAACCCAATTCCATGGAACTCGTCTTCCTCGCGGTTCTTATCGGCTTGATGATTTTAGCGTTAACGGCCGGTTATCCGGTGGCGTTTGCGCTGCCGGGGTCGTCGATTTTGGCGGTGGCGCTGGCCGGGTTGTGCGGCTGGTTGTTCGCCGGCGACCCGAGCGCGTACTTCGCGCAGGACGGGCCGCAGCAGTGGCTGAGCGCCGGCGTTACCAACTTCCGCAGTTTGTACTGGGATGTCGAGCGCGACACGCTGATTGCGATTCCGCTGTTCGTGTTCATGGGCATCATGCTGCAGCGCTCGAAAATCGCCGAGGATTCGCTGATTACCATGGCGCAGTTGTTCGGCCCGGTGCCGGGCGGCCTCGGCATCTCGGTGGTGTTCGTCGGCGCGTTGTTGGCCGCGACCACCGGCATCGTCGGCGCCACGGTCATCGCCATGGGGTTGATTTCGCTGCCGGCGATGCTGCGCAACAACTACGCCAAGCCGCTGGCGGCCGGCACGATTTGCGCGTCCGGCACGCTGGGGCAAATCATTCCGCCGTCGATTGTTCTCATCATTCTCGCCGACCAATTATCCAGCGCGGTCGACCAAGCCGGCACCGCGCGCAAAGCCGAATACAAAGAAGCCACCGGCGAGTTCTCGATGCCGTCCGAGTTCGACATCACTTCCGCCAGCGCCGGCGACATGTTCATGGGCGCGTTGATTCCGGGTTTGATTTTGGTGGCGATTTACATGGCGTACATTTTAATTCGCGCGTTGATTCAACCCGGTAGCGCGCCGCCGGTGCCGCGCGAAGGCGCGGAGGGCGTCTTCGACCGCCGCTTTATGCTGCGCGTGTTGGTCGCGTTGGTGCCGCCGCTGGCGCTGATTTTCGCGGTGCTCGGTTCCATCGTCACCGGCGTGGCCACGGTCAACCAAGCCGGCGCCATCGGCGCGGTCGGCGCGCTCATCATGGGCGGCTACCGGCTAATGGACGGCAAGCGCGGCGCGTATTGGCCCGCGCTGTTGGCGGTCGGCGCGAGCGTCGCGATTCTAATCCTCATCAACCTGTTCGACTTGAACATCAAAAACATTCACAGCAGTCGCGACCTCACCGGCATCGTGTTGGGCGCGGTGGCGGTGGCCGCGTTGTTGGCCGCGGTGCTGTGGAGCGCGTGGCGCGCGTATACAATCGACGACACGCTGCGCGGCGTGATGGTCGAGACCGCCAAGACCACCTCGATGGTGTTCATCATTCTCATCGGCGCGGCCATGCTGACTTCCGCGTTTCGCGGCTTCGGCGGCGAGCATTTAGTCAAGGAATTTTTAACCGGCTTGCCGGGCGGGTTCTGGACCCAGTTCGTGGTGGTCATGGCGGTGATTTTCCTGCTGGGATTCTTTTTGGACTTCATCGAAATCGCGGTGGTGGTGGTGCCGATTGTCGCGCCGATTTTATTGGCCGACCCGTCGGCAAACATCACCGCGGTGTGGCTCGGCGTGATGATTGGCTTGAACATCCAAACTTCGTTCCTAACCCCGCCGTTCGGCTTCGCATTGTTTTACTTGCGCGGCGTCGCGCCGCCTTCGGTCAAGACCACGCAGATTTACAAAGGCGCGTTCGCGTTCATCGTGTTGCAACTGTTGGGTTTGGCAATCGCCGGCTACTTCCCCGGCTTGGTGAATTACATGCCGAATCGCACTTACTTAACCTCGGAGACCGCGCCGCCGCCGGTCAACCCGCGTTTGCAATACTGCATGGAGCGCCGCGTGTTCGCCGAATACCGCGACAACCGCATGGCGATTATGGACGGCATCGAGCGCACGCGCGGGCTGGACTTGTCAGCGTTGCCGGCTGAGCGCGGTGCGGCGTTGGCGGAGAGTTTTGCCGCGGCCGCCGGTACTTTCACCATGGTCGAGCGCATCGACGATGCCGGAGATGAACTGAATGCATATCTCGAAGATTACGCGCCGGTGCAGCGCGTAGTGCGGCGCACGCAAATCGAGATTCGCAACATCGAGCGCAAACTCGACGCCGCGCAAACGCGCTATGAGCGTCTGCAGCGCAACCCCGGCGCAGCGCGCGACTTGAACCGTCAACTGCAATCAGCGCAGGCGGAAATCGCCGGTTTGCAACGCCGCAAATCTCAACTGCAAGCGGAAATTCCGGCCGGCTGGAGCGATGCCAAGGCCGCTTACAACCGTCTGGCCGGCGCTGAGCAGATGGCGCGCCGCGCTTACCGCCGGCATGTCGACGATGCGTACCGAGTCGCCGCCGACATTCGCAATGAGATTAACGCGGTCGCGGAATTGGCGGCGTTGGAAGAGGCGTTGATGGAGTTGGAAAACCGCATCGCCGCGGCCCCGGCCGAGCAAGCGATGGCGGCCATCGCGCAACTGGAGAGCGCGCTCGGCGACATCGCCGGCGCGTCGCCGATTCGTGCCGCTTTGGCGAAATCCCGGCGCGCGTTGAAAGCCATCGACGCCGATGACTCTTCCGACTCCAATTCCGATTCCAATTCCAACCGCGCCACCGCCGCCCGCGCCGAGTCGACGCGTTTGCTGCATGAAGCGCGCGCGTTATTCGCCGCCGAACTGACCTGGCGCAACGCCGCGGCGCAATCGCTCGGCGCCGAACTCGACCGCTACCACGACACCGTCAAAACCACCATCGGCCTGCGCCTGCAACCGCGCCTCACCACCGCCCAAGCCAAAGACATCGCCGCTTGCCAATCCGCCCACCGCGACATTTCGCTGAGTTTTTGATGGGGTTTCAGTTTAGAATGAAGCACATCAAGCCAACGGTTTTGGAAATGCGCAAACGCGGAAAAACCTTGCCGAAGCAACGCGCGGTTGCCGGTCAATGACCGCCACTCTGAATGCCGTCGCGCCCGGCCGCATCCAACCGGCGCCGCAATCGCGCATCATCACCGGCGATGCGTTGAAGGTGTTGCGCGCGCAGCCGCTCGATTGGAAATTCGATGTGGTCATCGCCGACCCGCCGTATAACATCGGCAAAGACTTCGGCAACAACGCCGACGACATGCCCATCGACGAGTATGTCGACTGGTGTCAATCTTGGCTGGCGGAATGTTTTCGCTTGTTGGCCGACAACGGTTTGGTTTATGTGTATGGATTCCCCGAAGTGTTGGCGCGGGTGGCGGTCGAATATCCCATCGACGAACAACGCTGGCTGGCGTGGCATTACACCAACAAAGCGGTACCGTCGTCGAAGTTTTGGCAGAGGTCGCACGAATCGATTTTATGTTTGTGGAAGCCCGGCAGCAAACGCCCGGCGTTGGAAGTCGAGCAGATTCGCGTGCCGTATACCGCGCATTTTCTAAAATGCGCGGGCCGGGAACGCAACGGCACGCGCGGCCGGTACAGCCGGCGCGGCAAGCGCACGATTTACGCCGACAACGGCGGCGCGTTGCCGCGCGATGTTATTCATGCGCCGGCGTTGGCCGGCGGCGCCGGGCGCGCTGAACGGTGGTTCGCCTGTCGCGACTGCGGCGGCGGCGCGCGCCCACCGGCCGAGTTGCCGCAACACGACGGTCATGACATCCTGAAACACCCGACGCAAAAACCGTTCGCGCTGACCCGGCAACTGCTTCTCTCGCGCATCAACGGCCGCGGCCGCGCGCTGTTCCCGTTCGCCGGCTCCGGCTCGGAATGCGTGGTCGCCCAGTCGCTCGGCGTGCCGTTCCTCGGCGTGGAAATCAACCCGGAATTCGCGCGGTTTGGCCGCAGTTGGGTAAAGCGATGTACCGGTTAACCCCGCGCATGCTGCAGCACTTAACGACCAGTCTTGGCAAATACCACGACTTGTTTATGGGCGGAAGGTGTTCGGGTTGGGAGTTGGAGGAATTGATTGTCGCGGCGATTAAATCGGACACGCAGGCGCAGCATCAAGTGCGCTGGAAAGAAGGCGGTCACGATGCCGAAGCGGACATCACCGTGAAAGTGAACGGGAACACGCATTTCCTGCAAATCAAATCGGGAAAAACCGCGCGGCAATACATCACCCTGTCCGGTCATCGTTTAGGGCGGTATAAGGGAAATCTGAACGCCATCACCGAATACTTGAACGAGCCGAAAGCCGACATGGTTTCGGCGCCGTGCCGGAAAGATGACGGTGAGCGGGGGCGGCAGTATGTCTACAGTATTTGCTACATCGACGCGGCGCAACTGGCCGGCGTCAAAGCCGCCGACTGGGTAAAACACGGGGCAATCTACCGCCAGACCAACCGGCATGGCGTGGAATTTTCTCTTCGCCCAACGATGAGTTGGCAGATATGGTGGAAAATCCCGTTAAGCATCACAGAGCAAACGGATGAAATTGTCATCGGGTGATTGTTTTTTTGGCAAGCGGTTACCGCTACAATAACGCCGTCAAAACCACCATCGGCCTGCGCCTGCAACCGCTAAGTGTTGAAGTCGCCGGTTAAACTCAAGTTTAGCGGTTGTTCCTGCATGCATCGAATAAGATGTTGAAACCCTTTCTCGCCTTCGGATGGCAAAATTTCACTGGTTTACGAGATCCACAAAAACATAAATCTCTAGGAGACATTCTCCTACGAGAGGGAAGTTGCCACCCATACAGAGACAAACAATTGATAGTTCTGTGTACCACATCTCTACTTGCCGCTGACTCCAGATAGTCGCAAAAATCTTCCAATATGCCTGTTTCACCATGCGGCAAGCCGCCCCATGGCTCGCTACCATGTTTTTCCCAATAACTGTGGTAATACAAGTATGGAATCAACAGTGACTTGAAAAGATTCCGCACACTGGCATCTTTTTTCATCTCCGCCACTATCACGTGTGGGGCGCCTAAACAAAGTTCGTTTGATGCAAAAACATGCATCTCAGCCATATCGATGCCTAATTCGTTGGCGCGCCGCTTCAATCTGCCGCCAATTTCCTTGACATGAGGCCAATACGACTCGTCAAAATAAAAGGACACCTCGTAAGCGTCTTCGATGTAGTTGGGGCGGCCGACCTCTTTTTCTCCGACAATGCCGGAGTAAATGTCGATCTTCCTGTGCTCCACCATGTTTGCCCTGAACCTTAGCATGCCGGTTACGGTGCAACCGTCCTGCACGCGAAGATGCGCATGATGTTCCCGCATCCACTGAATGGATGCGGGTTTTATTACTTTCTTGCCCATGGTCGAGCCGCTGCAACTCTGTCCGGTTTGCTGATTGCTACTGCAGCAACAGCGGTCGGGATTTTACTGCTGACAGAAATTGGGGTGGTATCTTTCGGAAACCATTTCCCAAATTGCAGACACATTAACTCGCATGCGCTACCTTCGCTGATGTCGCCGTATAAAGCCGATTCCATACCGGTGTGGAGCGTTTTAAGTTTTTCGATGATACTCGCTCGCTCATCGGCGGGAAGGCCTTTATCCAACACTTGCAAATCATCAGTGGGGTCGGTAATGTTCCCGCTATTGAGCAAATCAATCATCTGCCCAGCGACTCGCATGACAACAAAATCGTCATTGCCGTTGCCCAATATTTCCGCCTCCGCCTGAAGTGCGAGTTCGACCATTCTCATGATGAGAATGGACTTTAGATGTGACTCTTCCCACTGATGGTCTCTCCACGCTTTGAAATAGCGGCATACGCTCAGGTATTGTTTGCCGTATTTCTGTTTGCATTCCAAGACCCAGTCGATGAGCGCTCTGGGGTCGGATTTTACCCACCCCTCATTTCTGTGAGCGAGCCATACTCCACTTAAAGGCGCATAAAACATCCCCGCCTCTTGATAGAGCGATGCATATCTTTCCTGGTGTGCGCGCAAATTATCGGGCGTTTCGTTCATGGACGCATAAAGAGGAACATCAACATGCATATCCCCCGAAATGATAACCCGGCAACAGGACGGCTTGCTCGCGTCGAGCCGCCACCCGCGACGCTCGCCAACCAAACTCTGCAGGGCGTTATCCGCCAAATTAAAAAGCGCTTCCGGGTCGTTGTCGGTGGATGTGGCGAAATATGCGCCATCATCCAAGTCCATCCGCTGTGGAGGAACTCGGCTGGGACGGTTGAGTGTCCCGTACGCATACGACCCTTGGGTCAGGAATTTAATTCCCAACTCTTTGGAACAATGCTGCCGCAAGTGTCCGCGAACAGACCGTCGGGCGTTAATGAGAACGGTATCTTGTTCTTTCGCAATCCGCAGATTCTTTCCGAACTGTTTAAATACCGCGTCAAAGTCGAGTTGCTTACTCATGGTTATACCCTCCTGAGTGTGCTGTGGGTTGATAGGATGGAGCCGAATGAGAAAGAAACTCGCCTGCCTCCGGTTTGCCGATAAACGCTTTGGCCGATTCTTCACCCATGCTTTTGAGCGTTTGAATGGCCGCCTTGTCGGCGATATCCAGCCCGATGTTGGGCGCTTGCTCGTGGGTCGGCAGTTCATCGATGAGGGAATACCTCTCGCCGAGTTGGTGCCGCAACATGAAATCTGCAACTTTCTCTTGAGACGATACCGCCAGAAGAAATACCTTTTCTCGCCATTGCAAAATGCCTTTATTCAGTCTTTTGCTGGAATCCATGCGGAATTCACCGCCCATTGTGCCGATGGACAGCAGATTGATGTCGGCAATGTTCCGCCCGCAAAAGTGCATCGCTTCATGGACGCCGAACATCCCCGGCGCGTTGCCGACCAAGCCGCCATCCACATAGCAGGAACTCGTCTCTTCGGATTGGTAAACCGGGAAAAATATCGGTGCGGCGCTGGTCGCCAACGCCACATCTGACATCTTTCTCTTGCGGTCGGCGCGAAAGGTGTCGTGGTGTGGAGTTTTGAAGAATTGCGGCTTGCCGGTCGAGTAGTTCACCGTGGGAATGATGAGCCGGTGCCGGCTATAGTGCATGGTGCTGTCCCCATACAATTCATCGGCCACCCGCTTTAGTGGGATATTGCTGTATCTCGCCATGAGGCAACGATGAATCTTGGGGATGCGACGGACCCAGCGCTTTTTGCTGTTAGGGAAAATCTCTGGCCCGCGTTTCTCGATAGTGGCGGCGATTTCCTCGGCCGGTTTCTCCAGCCCAAGGGCGAGCGCAATCACCCCTCCGATGGAAGTGCCGCAAATCAGGTCGAAGCACTGGGCGATGGGTTTTCCCGCCGCTTTTTCCAGCCCCGCCAAGACAGTGGCGGTGTACAGGCCGCGGAATCCGCCGCCCGACAGCGCAAGGATGTTGAAGTTTTTGCTCATTTTCCTTGTATATACCGTCATCGAGAAAATTTCAATATGTCAGCACTAAAAAAATCAAAAAGTCATCATTATTGACATTTCTGGCAAAAATAATCTATACAATACCCGCGAACAACGCTTTCCCACGCACCCATCTTTCCCATGCAGGATACTCCCGGAAGCCTACCCAGGCAGTTCCTGGTCATTTTCGGTGAGCGCGTCAAATCTCGTCGGCGCGACCTAAAATTTACCCAGGCGGAATTATCCGCCGAGGTGAATATCTCTCGCACCGCCCTCACCAATATAGAAAAAGGCAACCAGAGAACCAATGTTTTTCTGTTGGCTCGTTTGGCGCATGCGCTAAAAACTCCTCCCGGGGATTTAATTCCCGATTTATCCGAAGCGAAACAGCGTTTGCAACAGGCGAAACAAGTGTCGGTATCCACCCCAAGCGATGCGGAATTGCTAACCGGAGAATTGCAGAAGTTGAACATTTCTGTAGAATCGACCGGGGGGCTGGATAGGGCGTTGCACGAAGTGCAGAGTCGGCATGCAAAATCCCCATCATCAAAGCGGAGAACTTCACCATGAACGCTTTCTACGAAAGAATCGACAAGGTGGCGCACAAACTGCTGGAGCAGTCCCAAGCGCTTGCCTTGCCGGTTAACCTGGAAGTCGTTGCCGATTTCCTCGGGCTTGCAGTTTTAACCAGGCCTTTGGAAGAGGAATACTCGGGCTTTTTAGCCGTGCCCGAGAAAACTATCGTTGTTAACTCGCGCCACGCCTTGGTTCGGCGGCGTTTTACCGCCGCCCACGAAATAGGTCACTACAAACTCCACCGAAAAAAGAAACCGAACCTTCCCGCTTTTATTGACCGGGCGGTTTATTTTCGCCGGGCAAGCGGTGATGACGGCAATGAAGTTGACCGTCACATGGAAATGCAGGCCAACGCATTTGCCGCCGGATTATTGATGCCGGAGTATTTGCTCGATGAGTACCTCGACAAGCATCCGGATGTGGACATCGGGCAGACCGCCGGCATCAAACAGATGGCGGATGAATTTGATGTGAGTCGGCCGGCGATGGAGTACCGCTTGCGCAACCTCGGGTTTTTGTTGCCCACCAGTTTTTAGGGGGTTGTCATGCCGATTCTTGATTTCAAAGGCAAGCAAGTCGTTTATGCGCATCATCTGACGGTGCCTTATCGGACGCTGGATGTGGTGCGGGGGAAGTCGGTGTTGCCGGGGGGCGGGGATGTGCAGGAGGGCAACCTGATTGTGCATGGCGATAATCTGCATGCGCTCAAAGCGTTGATGCCGCGTTATGCGGGGCGGGTGAATTGCATTTACATTGACCCGCCGTATAACACCGGCAACGAGGGCTGGTGCTACAACGACAATGTGAATTCCGATTTGATGAAGCGCTGGCTGAAGGAAAACGGCGCGGTGGACGGCGACGACGAGGAGCGGCATGAGAAGTGGCTGTGCATGATGTGGCCGCGGCTGCAGTTGCTGCGCGAACTGTTGGCCGAGGACGGCGTGATTTTTATTTCCATCGACGACAACGAGCAGCATCGG